>JBIIZE010000310.1:0-3428 GCA_044346435.1 Burkholderiales bacterium | reverse complement strand
CTGCGGATTTTTTTCGGTGAAAGGCAGTCCGCGGCGATTCAGGTGTGCGCGGGCCTTGGTGCAGCCATCGCCGCAATCAGTGATAAACAGAGTCAGCGGAAAATTCTTCGCGGCCTGCTGAACGCTGAACGGCAGTTCAGTGGTTTCAATGACACTGCCGCCGACAGTGCGACGCTCGACTTTTTTGGCATTGGCCGGCGGCGGGGTGTCGCGCCACTCGACGCGCCCCTTGTCATCGACCCAGCGGTAGAGCTGCGCGGCCTGCACCGTTCCGGTAATCAGCAGTGCAGCGATCAGAAAAACGATTCTGTTCATCAGAACACCTCGCAAGTTTGCATTCAGCTTAAGGCATTGTATTGAAAGCGGGATTGAATGATACCGCGTTGCCCCGTTTATGCGGCCTGCAGCGCCATGCCGTTGTGGCGCAGCAGCGCATCAATGGTCGGCGTTCGTCCGCGGAAGGCTACAAACGACTCCAGCGCCGGACGGCTACCACCCACCGCAAGCACTTCATTCCAGAAGCGCATTCCTGTCGCCGGATCGAGTACGCCGTTTTCCTCGAACAGGCTGTAGGCATCGGCCGAGAGTACTTCCGCCCACTTGTAGCTGTAATAACCCGCGGCATAGCCGCCGGCGAAGATATGCGAGAAATTGTTGGGGAAGCGGTTGTAATCCGGCGGAAACAGCACGGCTACTTCGCGGCGCACTTCATTCAGTAACTGTTGCGCGGTCTGGGTGCCGGCTGGATCAAAGTCGTAATGCAGCCGCAGGTCGAACAGCGAGAACTCGATCTGGCGCACGGTCTGCAGGCCACTCTGGAAATTTTTTGCGGCAATCATCTTGTCGAACAGCGCGCGCGGCAGCGGCTGGCCGGTGTCGGCATGACGCGTCATCGGCTGCACGACGTCCCATTCCCAGCAGAAATTCTCCATGAACTGGCTGGGCAGCTCGACCGCATCCCATTCGACGCCGTTGATGCCGGATACGCCGAGGTAGTCGACACGGGTCAGCAGGTGATGCAGGCCGTGACCGAGTTCGTGGAACAGCGTGATGACTTCGTCATGGGTGAACAGCGCCGGCTTGCCACCGACCGGCGGCGAGAAGTTGCAGTTGAGGTAGGCCACCGGTGCCTGCGTGCCTTTGGGCGTTGTGCGGCGTGTAATGGCATCGTCCATCCAGGCGCCGCCGCGTTTGGTATTGCGGGCGTAAAGGTCCAGATAGAACTGGCCGACCAGTTCACCCTTGCGGTCACGGATCGAGAAGAATTTGACGTCGGCATGCCATTGCGGCGCTTCGGTCGGCGTAATGGTCAGCCCGTACAGCGTTTCGATCAGCTTGAACATGCCGGGCAGCACGGTGGTTTCCGGGAAATACTGCTTCACTTCGTTTTCCGAGAAAGCATAACGTGCGGCGCGCAGTTTTTCCGCGGCATAAGGCACATCCCAGGCATCCAGAGTCTGCATGCCCAGTTCCTTGCGCGCGAATTCCTGCAGTTCGGCCAGATCGCGTTCGGCATAAGGTTTGGCGCGTGCAGCCAGTTCACGCAGGAACTCCAGCACCTGGGCCGGTGTTTCCGCCATTTTCGGTTCCAGCGAATATTCAGCGTAATTGGCAAAGCCGAGCAGTTGCGCCATCTCGCGGCGCAGGCTGACGATGTCGGCGATCAGCGGCGTGTTGTCGAGTTTGGCCTCACCGAACTCGGAAGCCCGCGTCACGTACGCGCGGTACAGGCGTTCGCGCAGTGCGCGGTCGTCAGCATACTGGATGACCGGCATATAGGACGGTGCATGCAGCGTGAATTTCCAGCCGTCCTTGCCGTCTGCCGCGGCGGCTTCGCGTGCAGCCTCTTTCGCGTCATCCGGCAATCCGGCCAGCCCGGCTTCATCGGTGACGAAATGTGACCACGCATTGGTGGCGTCGAGCAGGTTGTCGCTGAAACGCGAACCCAGCATCGACAGCTGGTCGCGGATTTCGGTGTAGCGCGGGCGTTTTTCCGCGGGCAATTCAGCGCCGCCGAGACGGAAATCGCGCACTTCGTTATCGACGATTTTTTTCTGTGCGGTGCCGAGTTGTGCGTAAGCCGGACATGCACGCAGTGCCTTGAATTTGGCGTAGAGGCCTTCGTGCTGGCCGAGTTCGGTGTAGTACTGGGTGATTTTCGGCAGGGTTGCGTTGTAAACCTCGCGCAGTTCCGCACTGTTCACCACGGCATTGAGATGGCCGACCTGGCCCCAGGCGCGGTGCAGGCGTTCGTTGGCGTCTTCCAGCGGGCCGACAAAGTTGTTCCAGTCCGGTGCCGATGGGTCGGCGGCAACACGCGCAATCAGCGCGCGGTTTTCAGTGAGCAACTGTTCAACAGCCGGCGCGACATCGGAAGGTTTGAAATCGGAAAAGCGGGGCAGCCCCGAGAAGTCGAGTAAGGGATTCATGAATGGCTTTACAGTGTTGGCGGAATGGTCTGTTCGACCACGGGAAGCGCACTTAGTTTAGCAGCATGGTGCTGTAACATCACGCACCGAAAGAAATAACTATTTGATTTTAAAGCTATTTCTTTTCGTAAACCAGGTTGCCGCTGACCAGGGTGTGGGTCACGCGGCCGCGCATCTCAAATCCGGAAAACGGTGTGTTCTTGCCCAGGCTGAACAGTGCTGCGGGTTCGACGCGCCAATAAGCTTCGGGATCAAATACGCAGACGTCAGCGACAGCGCCCACACTGAGGTGGCCGGCGTCGATGCCGAGAATGGCTGCCGGTTTCGCGGTGATGCGGTCAATGGCGGTGGACAGTCCGAGCGAGGATTCGGTTGCCCATTTCAAAGCCAGCGGCAGCAGCAGTTCAACGCCGGTGGCGCCTGGCTCCGCTTCCGAGAACGGCAACTGCTTGGCGTCTTCATCCACTGGTGTGTGGTCCGAACACAATGCATCAATCGTGCCGTCGGCGAGACCGGCGCGCAGCGCGTCGCGGTCGCGTTGACTGCGCAGCGGCGGCATCAGATTGCAGTTCGGATCAAAGTAACCGATGTCCATTTCCGACAGATGCGCGTGATGGATGCCGACGTCGCAGGTGACGGGAAGGCCGCGGGCGCGGGCATCGCGCACCATCGCCACGCCTTCTGCCGATGACAGTCGTGCAATATGCACGCGGGCGCCGGTTTCGCGGGCAATGATCAGTATCGCTGACAGGGCGACGGTTTCGGCGGTGACCGGAATGGCCGGCAGGCCCAGTCGCGTTGCCACTTCACCTTCATGCGCCACGCCGTGTTTTGCCAGTGCCGGATCCTGCGCACGCAGCCAGACCGGGAAATCGAAGGTTGCCGCGTATTGCAGGGCGTGCATTAGCACCTGCGTGTCGGCAAGCGGGGCTTCAGCCTGCGAAAAAGCGACGCAACCGGCATCGCGCAGCTCAGCCATCTCGGTCAGGTTACTGCCTT
>JBIIZE010000309.1:0-3434 GCA_044346435.1 Burkholderiales bacterium | reverse complement strand
GGCAAACTGCATTACCTCGACTCTGAAGCCAAACGCAACGGCTTCGATGAGGAGATCCTCCCACTGCACATCGTCAACGGTGTCGGCGACCTGCTCGGACTGATCCGCGAAGAGCTGCCGCGGCGTTCGGGCTCCGCCAATCTCGGCCCTGAAGCCGGCCGCGGCGAATCCGAATACACCAAATACGACCGCGACATCGCCACGGAAACCATCAAGTGGCTGAAGACCAAAGCCCCGACATTAAAAGCCAAGCCCTGGGCGTTATACGTAGGCTTTGTCTCGCCGCACTTCCCGCTGATTGCGCCGCCGCAGTTCTACGACATGTATCCCGAAGACGCCGTGCCCTGGCCCAATATGTATGACCATGACCAGCGCCCGCAGCACCCTTTTATCGATGCCATGCGCAAAAGCATGTGTTACGACGACCCGTTTGATGCACCGATGGTGCGCCGGGCGATCACTGCCTACTTCGGCCTGACTTCCTTCATGGATGACAACGTCGGCAAGATCCTGCGCACGCTGGAAGAAACCGGCCTGATGAACAACACCCGTGTGGTGTATTCATCAGATCACGGCGACAACCTCGGCACCCGCGGCATGTGGGGAAAATCGACCATGTACGAAGAATCCGCCGGCATTCCGATGATCATGGCCGGCCCCGGCGTTCCCGCCGGCAATGTCTGCGACACGCCGGTGACTCTGGCTGATGGTTTCCCGACTTTCATCCATGCGCTCGGTGCAAAAGCGAATCCCGATGATGCAACGCTGCCAGGCGTCTCGTTGATTGATATCGCGCAGGGCAAGGTGCCGGCACGCACGATTCTCTCCGAATACCATGCCGCAGCGTCGATGTGCGGCGCATTCATGATCCGTCACGGTCAATGGAAATACATTCACTATGCGACCGTGCCGCCGATGCTGTTTGACCTGAAGAACGATCCGGAGGAACGCAAGGACCTGGGCCGTGACCCCGCTTACAAAACCGTGATCGCCGAATGCGAACAGGCGCTGCGCAAGGTGGTCAACCCTGAAGCCGCCGACCAACTCGCCAAAGCCGACCAGAAAGCGATGATCAACAAATACGGCGGCGAAGACGCCATCCTCAAACGCGGCACCTTCCGCTACTCGCCGCCGCCGGGCAGCAAGGCGGCCTATTTCGAAGCCAACCAGAACAAAAAATAACAATGTTCAACCGGAGGGAACGACGATGCGCAGAACACTGATGGTGGCGGCGCTGTTCGCCGCGGGAATTGCACAGGCCCAGAGTTACCCGAGCAAACCCATCCGTATGATCGTCGCGTCAGCGCCGGGCGGCGCCCCCGACATCCTTGGCCGCGCCATCGCGCAGAAAATGTCCGACAGCCTCGGCCAGCAGGTGGTCGTCGATAACCGCGCCGGGGCCAGCGGCCTGATCGGCGCGGAGATGGCTGCCAAATCCGCACCCGACGGTTACACGCTGTTTCTGGGCACCACAACGCTCTACGCCATTCTTCCCAACCTTAAAAAAAATCTTCCTTACGACATCAAGCGCGATTTCGTTTCAGTGACACAAATTGCCGGCGCCTCCAATGTGCTGGTGGTCAACGCCTCGGTGCCGGCGAAATCGGTTGCTGAACTGCTGCAAATCGCAAAAACAAAACCCGGCGCACTGAACTACGCCTCCGCCGGCCGCGGCACGCCGGCCCACCTCGCCGGCGAGATGATCAACGTGCTGGCCAACGTCAACATGACCCATGTGCCATACAAGGGCGCGGGCCCCGCGCTGGTCGACATCATTGCCGGCCAGATACAACTGATCATCACCTCACCGATCGCCGCCGGCCCGCACATCAGCAGCGGCAAGGTGCGCGCGCTGGCCACGACGGGTGCCGCACGCAATCCGGCGCTGCCTGATCTGCCGACCGTCGCCGCCACCCTGCCCGGTTATGAAATTACCCAGTGGTGGGGTCTGTCGCTGCCGGCAAAGACGCCGCGTGCGGTTAGCGAACGTTTGCAAACCGAGGCGGTAAAAGCGGTAAATCTTCCGGACGTGCGCGAGCGCATCATCCGCACCGGTGCTGAACCCGTCGGCGGCACCCCCCAGGCCTTTGACGCCCTGATCAGCGCCGAGCAGCGCCGGCTGGGAGATGTCATCCGCAAGGCAAAAATTACCCTCGAGGACTGATACAAAGGGTCGCGGTCCAAAAAAATGGGCACCCGAAGGTGCCCGAAGGGGATACATGCGTTCGCTCACAAACTGCAGGCTGTTGATTTATCGCAGCTTTTGCGACCAGCCAACAACGGGCAGAATGCTCACACTGTAAAGACTGCGGGTTTCCGCTAAAGTTCCGCCGCCATGACACTGACCGAACTGCGTTACATCGTCGCCGTTGCCCGCGAACGCCACTTCGGTCGCGCCGCAGAGGCCTGTTTTGTCAGCCAGCCGACGCTGTCCGTCGCCGTCAAAAAGCTGGAAGACGAATTGGGCGTGCAGATCTTTGAACGCGGGCCCGGCGAACTCAGCATCACACCGGCCGGCAACCGCGTCGTCGAGCAAGCGCAACGCGCACTTGAAGAGGCGGAGAAGGTTAAAACCATAGCAAAATCAACGGCCGATCCGCTCGACGGCGCACTCAAGCTCGGCGTGATCTTCACCATCGGCCCCTATCTGCTACCGCAATTGATTCCGATTCTCAGACGGCGCGCACCAAAAATGCCGCTGATCCTCGAAGAGAACTACACCGCCGTCCTGTCGGAACGGCTGAAACGCGGTGATATCGACGCGGCCGTGGTTGCGCTGCCTTTCAGTGAACCGGGCATCACCGTGACGCCGCTGTATGACGAGGATTTTGTCGTCGCCCTGGCGAAAACCCATCCCTGGTCCAAACGGAAAAACATTTCCTCCGACGCTTTGGCCGGGGAAAGCCTGCTCCTGCTCGGCACCGGCCACTGCTTCCGCGACCAGATCCTCAATGCCTGCCCGTCGCTGAACCGCTCCAGCGCCACCCCCGGTTCACTGCAGAAAACAGTGGAAGGGTCATCACTGGAAACCATCCGCCTGATGGTGGCCTCCGGTCTCGGACTGACCGTCCTTCCGGCATCGGCAATTCCGGTCAAGCGTGCGGCCAATGACCTGCTTACCTACATCCCGTTTACCCGCCCGGTGCCCGACCGGCGCGTCGTGCTCGCCTCACGCTCCAGTTTCCCGCGGGCGCCGGCGCTGGACGTCATCCGCGACGCCATCGCCGCCTGCGCGCTCAACGGCACCACCGTCATTAAATAAATTTCAATAAAAACATAGGGTTGCCAATTCGCCCGATTGATAGTCATTGACTATCAATTAATTAATAACAATCAATTGGATTAATAGTCGGGGCATCTCCAGAATGCGTCCCATGCGTTGCAAGACGCACAAACTTTCAACCACAGGAGATGCATATGAAACCCGAATCCGT
>JBIIZE010000308.1:0-3439 GCA_044346435.1 Burkholderiales bacterium | reverse complement strand
CCGGCGCCCTCGGCATACCCGTAATGATTGGCAAGGTAACCGCGCTTGGCCGCATCAAACAAACGCCGAACCAGGCCACCGCCGCCCTGCCGCAAAGAATGGGTGTAATAACTGGCGTACGCCTTGTGAATATCTTCTTCCAGAGGCATTGGATCCAGCCACAGCATTCCGCATCCGGCGTTGCCGCAGCGCCGGAAAGACCACGTGCCGGAAGAACCAAACAACCGGTCGCGCAAATCCGCATACAGCGGGTCGCCCGGAGTCCCGCAGTTGAAACACGCCGGTTGCGGTCGGGAACGGATGGTCATGTCGTCATTCATGGGCACATTCGATGTCTAATCAACCATGCGTCACGGTCGGGGTCACCCCCGACGGGTGCATCTGCCGCCGCGCAAGAACAAACAATACCGCTGCATCCAGCATGCAGCGCCCCGTCCATACCAGCGCAGCGCCATCAATGCCCCAAGCCGGAACCAGCCATGCGAGCGCGGCAATATACAACGGCAACTCGAGCACATGAAGCTTCGCCGTCCAATCAGCGCGGCCGGCAGCCTGCAACAGCGAAAACGGCAAATGCGCGAGACTGTTGAAAAACACACCGACCGACAAAATCTGCGCGACCCGGATCCCTTCCCGCGCGTAATCCGCGCCCAGCCAGACCGTCAGCCAGAAATCAGCGCCGAGGGCCATCACCAGCGTCAGCGGCAGCATCGCCGCAGCCAGCACGATGATCGCTTTCCGGTAGATGCGCCGCGTACGCTGCGGGTCGGCGCTAAAACTCCCGGCAAACACCGGGAACAGCACCCCCGTCAGCGCGGCAGGCACCAGCCACAGTCGGGTGACAACCTCATACGGCGCCGTGTAATAAGCCACCGCTGCGACCGACACCAGTGCGCCGATGACAAACCGGTCGAGATAAACCATCAGCGGACCCACGACATTGGAAACGGTCAGCCACATGCCGTAACCGAACATTTCCGCGAAACCCTGACGGCTTGGCGCCCCCAGGCGCATCAGCGCCGGATACAGCCTGACGCAAACAAGCCAATGCGCAACGCTTCCGATAACGCGCAGAACCGCCAGCGCGAGACACACGGCAAACAAATCCGGCGTATAGCTGGTGACGGCAACGGGCACCAGAAAAGTAAGGACACCCAGGGGAACCCGCAACGCATTCACCCAGCCGAAACGCTGGCCGGCCTCAAGCATGCCGCGCAATGCTGCGGTCAGCGTGACAAACGGCAAACACAACGCCAGCGCCTGCAACCCCGACGCAGCCTCAGCCTGCAGTCCCGCCGGAAGCTTGAGGACCACCGAACAAAGCCAAGGGGCAATCGCAAACAACAGGCCGCCAGCCACACAACCGAGCCCCGACAGCACCAACAGAGCCGTGCGCGCAAGCACCGGCAATTCAGGCTCTCGCGGCGTGCCCATACGCTCCGCGATCAGACGGGTCAGTGCACGCCCCAAACCAAGATCAAACAAACCGAAGTAGCCCACGATGACCCAGGCCAGTGACAGGAACCCGAAACGCGCGGGCTCCAGCTGCGTAACCAGTAACGGAACCGCCGCCAACGCAGCGATCAGCGGCGCCACATGCCCCAGCAGATTCAGCAGCGTGCCACGGGCAACACTCACCACCATCTCCAGCCGTTACGGTTGAAAAAGACCACCGCCCCACGCGCAAACAGCAGAATATGACGCCAACCCTTGCGCGCCGCGTTGCCGCCGAAATGCATGATGGTTACCCGCGGGACAAAAGCCAGCGCGCCGGTCCGGGCCGCACGCAGGCTCAGGTCGAAATCCTCGAAATAGACAAAAAAATCATCGGCAAAACCGCCGATCGCGGCAATCGGCCCGCGACGGCAGAACATGAAGCTGCCGGACAACACGGGCACGCCCAGAGCCGGTTTGTCGATCGCCAGATCGCGCATCTCGTAACGCGCCAGCCGCCCGGCAAACTGCCGCTTCAGCCATGCCGGGGCGAAACCCCGCAGCGCAAGATCAAGGATGGAAGGGTAGCGTTTGCACAGATGCTGCAGGCTGCCGCCCGCTGCGCGCAGCGCAGGCGCCAGAATCACCACCTGCGAATGCGCCTGCATGAAACGCAGCGCTTCATCAATGGCGTGTTCATCAACAATGACATCGGGATTGAGGACCAGATGAAATTCCGCGGCCGAAGCAAGCAACGCAATGTTGTGTCCGCGTCCGTAACCGACGTTGCCCTGCCCGGTGATCAGGCGCGCCTGGAAGTGTGCTGCGATCTCCTGCAGATGCGCGGTCCATTCGGACCCCGGACCGTTGTCGATCACCGCCACATCGGCCTTGGCAAGTGAGCCTGCCGCGCGGGCAACGTCCATTGACCGGGACAGGGATTGCAAAGTCTCCCGCAGCACCTTCAGGTCCGGCGCATAGGTCACCACTGAAACCGACAGATGCGCGCTCAAGTGCGGCGCCACAATGCAGTGAAACCACGCGCCATTGCCGTGCGTATGGCATTCCGGTCCGCACAAGCGGTCGCCTGTACGCCGCGGCGCTCCCGCAGGACACGCGGCAAACCCAGCAGGGCGTCGCGTTTGGCGCGCAACACGACGCCCAGTTGTCCGCGTAAAGCGCAGATCGCGATCCCCATCAGGTTCGCGCACAAATGCAGCGGCAGATACTGCCAGAACAGCAGCCCGGGCATATCCTTCACATACGTCCACACCATGTTGCGATGGCCGTGATAAGTCGAAAAATCACTGCCCTTGCCGGTGATCCCCGAACTCACATGATCGACTACGGCATCCGGAACATAGGCACAGCGCAATCCGCGCAGCCGCAAACGGAACGCAAGATCGACATCCTCGAAATAGCAGAAATAACTCTGGTCAAAACCGCCGATCGCATCCAGGTCAGCACGGCGATATAACGCAGCGGCAGCGCAAGGCGCAAAAATTTCGCCAGCATCCTTGATGCCGTCGACGGCGCGTACCCCGTGATCGCGTCGCCAGGCAACACCACTCACGTGATAGACATCCCCCGTCCCGTCCAGTATTTCGGGAGAATCGGCCAGCCGCATCCGGCAACCGAAAAAATCGAACTTCGAAGCCGTCGCGGCATCAATAAATCGCTCCAGCCAATCCGGCGCCGCATAAGCATCGGGATTCAGTAATGCAATCCACTCCACTGCGCCGGCATGCTGCAGCCCCAGATTGTTGCCGGCAGCAAATCCCAGATTGGCGCCGGCCCTTACCAGCGTGACTCCGGGATGACGCTCCTCAATGCCGTCAGCCGAACCGTCCGAACTGGCGTTATCGACGACAATCGTGCGGAAAGCGCGATACGTCTGCCGATCCAGCGCGTCGAGGCAGCGACGCAGGAATTGTCCACTGTTGAAATTGACAATGATGACGGCCGTGGAGGGCGTCAAGGCTTCACTCACGCTGAAGCACGCATC
>JBIIZE010000441.1:0-3453 GCA_044346435.1 Burkholderiales bacterium | reverse complement strand
GCCGCAGGACTGCCGGAAACCTTTTTCACGGTTTGGAGCAATGTCTTCATCGGCGCAGGCCTCAAGGCCGGCGAAACTTTCCTGGTCCATGGCGGCGCCGGCGGCATCGGCACCACCTGCATCCAGCTCGGCAAGGCCTTCGGCGCCAAGGTCATCGCCACTGACAGCCCGGCCGAACGTTGCCGGATCTGCACCGATCTCGGAGCAGATCGCGTCGTGGATTACCGGACCGAGGATTTTGTCGAAGTTGTACGCAGCGAAGGCGGCGCCAACGTCATCCTCGACATTGTCGGCGGCGCCAATATTGAAAAGAACTTCAAGGCAGCCAGTCATGATGCCCGTATCATCGAGCTCGCCTTCGCCGCCGGCTCCAAGGTGGAGATCAACATGATGCCGGTGATGCTGAAACGGCTGACCTATACCGGATCGACGCTACGCACCCGGCCCGATGCCTTCAAGGCCCGTGTGGCCCGCGAACTGGAAGCCCAGGTCTGGCCGCATATCGCCAGCGGCAAAATCCGCGTGGTGACGCACAAGGCCTTGCCGCTGCCTGACGCGGCGCAGGCACATGCACTGATGGAGTCAAGCCAGCACACCGGAAAAATCCTGCTGCAGGTATCCTGAGGACATTCCCCTGGGTTTGCATCACGACAAAAGTCGTGGTGCAAAAGGACTTCAGGCTCCGGTTGGTCACGTCATACCCGGTGCGACGGTAATCCGCCATCTCCGGCCCCTGATTTATCGGTCATGCTTGCAGCCTTGTTCTATCGGGTATAGTGAGTACAATTTTCGGGCGCGTGCAACGCCGGATGCAGGACTGCACGAGTCGCGGCAGATGCCGGCGGCAACGGAGTCAACCCGCTCCGCGCCACTACAATAAACTGTCCAATAAATCACGGTGTTAATGCCATGCACCCGCAAACGGTCTACGCTAAAACCTCCAAGGGCGTTCTTGAAATCAAGAACAAGACGGTCAAGCTTGATCGTGACAGCGGCAATATTTTCCTGTCAGTCGACGGCAAATCAACGGTGGCCGAACTGGTCGCCAAGAGCAAGCTCGACATCAAGACCGTTGAAGGCATCCTCAACGAACTGACCAAATCCGGTTTCGTCAAAGTCTTCTCTACGCCGGCCGAACGTCCGGCAGCCGCCAAACCTGCCGGCACAGCCGCGCCGGCTCGTCCTGCGGCGCCGCCCCCGCCCCCGGCCGAAGAAGAGGAAATGGATCTTGACTTCACTTCCCCTGAAGCCGTTGCCAAAATCAATGCCGAAGCCGAATCACGCAAACTGAAGGAAGAAGAAGCCAAGGCACGCGCCCAGGCTGCAGCCAAAGCCGCACTCGAAGCCAAGGCACGTCAGCAGGTCGAAGCCCAGGCCCGAGCTGCCGCGGAAGCGCGCGCCAAAGCGGAAGCCGAAGCCAAGGCCAAGGCGGATGTCGCCGCCAAAGAAGCCGCCGCCGCCCGCACCAAGGCTGAACTGGAAGCCAAAGCCGCCGCCGGCGAACAAGCCAAGGCCGCTGCTGAAGCACGGGTCAAAGCCGCGCAGGAAGCCAGCGCCAAAGCCGAAGCCGAATCCAAAGCCCGCGCGCTGGCCGAGGCCCGCGCCAAAGCCGAAGCTGTCGCCAAGGCCACCGCCGAAGCCAAGGCCAAAGCGGAAGCTGAAGCCCAGGAAAAAGCCGAGCTCGAAGCCAATGCCCACGCGGCCGCCGAAACCAAGGCCCGTGAAGCGCTGGAAGCGCAGATGAAAGCCATGGGCGAAGCCCTCGCCCGCGCCCAGGACTCTGCCAAACGCGAAGCTGAAGCCCGCATCAATATGGAAGCGGAGATCAAGGCGCGCCTGGAATCGGAACGCAAGGCCGTCGCGGAAGCCGAAGCACGCGCCAAAGCCGCTGAAGCGGCGATTGCCGAAGCACGACAGATGGCCGAAGAAGCCGCGCGCGCCAAAGCCGCTGCTGAAGCCCGCGTCGCCAATCAGGTCGCCGACCCTCAGGCCGTCGCCAAAGCAGAAGCGGCAATGAAAGCCCTGGAAGAAGCGAAGGCGCGTGCGCGTGCCGAAGCCGAAGCCCGCATCGCCGCCGAGGCCCGGGCCAAATCAGAAGCCGAAGCGCGGCAGCGCGAGGAAGAAGAGCGCAGGATTGCCGATGAGGCCACCAACAAGGCGCGCGCCGAAGCTGACGCACGTTCAAAAGCCGAATTAAAAGCCCTGCAGGACCAGGCCCGTCAGGCGAGCAAGGAAGCGGAAAGCCGGTCCGAACAGGTGCGCCTCGTCCGGGAGGAAATGGAAGCCAAGATCGCTTCTGAACGACGCGCCCGCGAAGAAGCCGAAGCCAAGGTCACGGCTGAACGCGAACTGCGCGAGGAAGCCATCCGCAAGGTCAAAGCGGAAGCCGAAGCCAAAGCGCGCGCAGAAGTTGATGCCGCCATCGAAATCGAACGCAAGAAACGCATCGAAGCAGAAACAAAAGCCGCGGCCGAAATCGCCGCCCGTACGGTTGCCGAACGCAAGGCCCGCGAAGAAGCCGAGCGCCAGCTCGAAATTGCCCAACGCGCGCGCGAGGACGCGGAGCGCCTGGCCCGCGAAGCCGGCAACAGCGAAAGCGCCCAGGCCCGTCAGGCCCGGGAAGACGCCGAGGTGCGCGCCAAAATGGCTGAAGCCGCCGTTGCCAAAGCCCAGGCCCAGGCCGAGACTGAACGCCAGGCCCGTGCCCAGGCCGAGGAACGCGCAAAAACAGAAGCCGTTGCGCGCGTGATGCGCGAAAACGAGCTCCGTGAAAGCGCCGATAAAAACGTCAAGGCCCTGGTTGAGGAAGAATTGCGCGCCCGCGCAAAAGCCGAGATTGAAGCGGATGCGCGTTACCGCGCGGAAGCCGAGGAACGCGCGAAAGCCGCCGCCACCGACCGCAAACTGCGCATGGAGTCCGAGGCGCGCGACGCCGCCTCATCATTCCGCAGTGATACCAAACCCAAGAGCAAGGCCACACTCGCCGCATTCATCCTGCTGGTGCTGTTGGCCTGCGGGCTGGGCGCCCTGCAACTGATGCCCATGGTGGGTTACATCCCCGGGGTCCAGCAACTGATTTCACAGCGCTTCAACCAGCCCGTACACATCTCCAACATGCGTTACACGGTTTATCCGGAGCAGGTACTCCGGCTGGAAAAAGTCAGCATCGGCAACGTGCAGCAGATCAAGGCCGACATGGTAACCATCCCGATGATGCCGTGGACACTGCTCTCGGGCGCAACGGAATTTGATTCGATCATTGCCAATGCCGTGGTGCTGGAGCCTTCAGTGATTGATCTGCTGCCCGCCATGTCAAAAGCCGGCGACGGCAATGCACTGAAGCTTCGCGAACTGCGCCTCACCGGTGTCAAAGTCGGCGGCATCCCCTTCGATGTGCCGATGTTCGATGCCCAGGTTTCCTTCGCGGCCGACGGCGCCGTACAAAAGTTCCGC
>JBIIZE010000306.1:0-3454 GCA_044346435.1 Burkholderiales bacterium | reverse complement strand
GAAAACGCCTTGGCGCGCACCAACCGGAATGACCCTTGCAATGGGACCAACCACATCACCATGCTGCTGAAACTGCTGACGGCCATCGTGATCCTGCTGACGGCTTCCTTTGCCGGAGCCGCCGAACATCACCTGACATCGCCGAAAATATCCGAATGGCAGTTGCCAACGCCGATGTTCGGCCGCGCCGCAGCCATGGGCCAGGACGGCATGATCTATATAGCCGTCCCCAATGACAACAAGGTGGTGCGCTTCGATCCGCGCACGCAATCCTTTCGCGGCTGGGAAATGCCCCGTGGACATCAGCCGACCAGCATTGTGATTGACCGCAGCGGCAGCGCATGGACCACCGGTTATGGCAACGGCACGATCGCGCGACTTCGTCCCGCCACCGGCATGATTGCCGAGTTCGCCGTACCGTCCGGCGTCAGCAGCAGCCCGCACACGCTCGCGATCAGCGAAGACGGCGAAACGCTTTGGTTCACAATGCAGGCGGGCGACAAACTGGGCAGCCTCGACATCGCAACCGGCCGTATCGCCGAATACGAGACTTCAGGCAGCCCTAGCGGCATTGCACTGGACCGGTCCGGCAATGTCTGGTGGTGCCGCAGCACCGATAACAAACTCGGCCGCATGGAACCACGATCCGGAAAAATCAGTGAAATCGATTTGGGGCGCGGCAGTCGTCCGCGCCGTATCGCCGTCGCTGCCGACGGAACGCTGTGGGTAACTTTGTACGGCAAGGGACAAATCGCCAAAGTAAACCCGCAAACCATGAAAGTCGTCAAAAACTACCCATTGCCCGGCGGCAATGCGGGACCGCACGCAGTCGCCATCGACAATGCCGGGAACGTATGGGCCAACGAACTGAAAAACGATACTGTGGTCCGGCTGGATCCCGCCACCGAAGCATTGCAGCTTATCCGCCTGCCTTCACCCAACAACGGTGTGCGACATCTTCTGGTCGACAACGGCAGGATCTGGTACGTGAGTTCCCATAACGGCAAACTTGGCGTTATCGATTGACCCCCGCCAGCCATACCGCCCGGCGGTTCCTGTCACTCGGAAGTTGCATCCTGATGATGCTGCTGACAGCGGCAGCACAACCCGCCCTTTCCGACGAACCGCTATGGAGCGCATTGCGTAACGGTGGTTACGTGCTGCTGATGCGCCATGCCGCCACGGAACCCGGTATCGGCGATCCGCCGCAATTCAAGGCAGGCGACTGCAAAACACAGCGCAACCTGTCTGCGGCAGGCAGAGAACAGGCCGCAAAAACCGGTCAACGTTTCAAGGAAGCGGGCATCAGCATCTCAACCGTTCTTTCCAGCAGTTGGTGCCGCTGCATTGATACGGCGAAAACTGCATTTGGTTCAGTCACACCGGAACCCGCGCTTGATTCTTTTTTTGGCGACCGTAATGCCCAAAGCGATCGTCAGACCGCGGCGGCACGTGCACTCATCCGGTCATTCAGAGGTCCGGGTAATCTGGTCATGGTCACGCATCAGGTCAACATCACTGCTCTGACCGGTGAATTTCCAGCAGAAGGTGAAATTTTTGTAGTGCGTGCGACGGCGCAAGGCTCGCTGCAAACCATTGGCCGCGTCAAACCGGTAAATCCATAACTGATCGCCTGCTGCCGGATGCTGCACTGCGGCACCCGCATTGCGAAATCCATGGCATCTGAAACCGGCACGCACAACGCCTTTCATTGCGTGAGCGGTCTGTACTGACTAACATTGTGGCTGCGCTGTCTGTGTGCATTGAGGTCATAAAATGAAACAAAACCTCCGCACACCACGCCTTTTCAGCCCAATCAATTGAGGATGTCCTGCATGCCCACTTACAAGATTCTGATCCTTGGCGCTTCATACGGTTCACTGCTGGCCACCAAGCTGTTGCTCGCTGGTCATACCGTAAAAATGGTGTGCCTCCCGGCGGAAGCCGATCTGTTCAACACCGAGGGCGCCATCGTACGCATGCCGATCAAGGGTCGGGAAGGACTGGTGGAAATCCGCTCCCGTGATCTGCCCGGAAAACTTTTGGCTGGCGGACCGGATTCGGTCAACCCCGCCGACTATGATCTGATTGCATTGGCCATGCAGGAGCCGCAGTACCGCTCCCCCGGTGTCCGTGAACTGCTCGACAAGGTAGCCAAATCCCGCGTGCCCTGCATGTCCATCATGAACATGCCACCGCTGCCCTATCTGAAGCGCATTCCCGGCCTGAATGCCGACGGCCTGCGCAACTGCTTCACCGACGCCTCGGTATGGGACAGCTTCGATCCGAAGACACTGACGCTGTGCAGCCCCGACCCGCAAGCCTTCCGTCCGCCGGAAGAAAAGGTCAATGTGCTTCAAGTACGCCTGCCGACCAATTTCAAGGCGGCACGTTTCGACTCCGATGCGCACACCGCCATCCTGCGCAACCTCGAAGCCGACATCGAGGCAATCCGCTTCGACGCCGGCGACGGCAAAAAAATCGAACTGCCGGTCAAACTGAAGGTACATGACTCGGTCTTCGTACCGCTCGCCAAATGGGCCATGCTCGTTGCCGGTAATTACCGCTGCGTACAACCCGATGAGATGCGCCCGATCAAGGATGCGGTTCACAGCGACCTTGAAGCCACACGTACGGTCTACAACTGGGTGGTCAAGCTTTGCGTATCCCTGGGCGCCAGCGAAAAAGACATGGTGCCTTTCGAAAAATACGCCAACGCCGCACTGTCCCTGGGCAGCCCCTCTTCTGCCGCCCGCGCTCTGGCAGCCGGCGCACCGAATATCGAACGCGTCGATCTGCTGGTCAAAACCATTGCCGGACAGAAAGGACAGCAACTGGCTGAACTCGACCGTACCGTCACCCTGGTCGAAGGCTGGCTGGAGAAAAATCGCAAGAAGGCGGGTTAACACCCCGCCGTCAAAAACAAGCCCGGTTTACCCCGGGCTTTTTTTCGACCGCAGCCCGCGCTCGCCGGTTGGCGCACCGCCCGCGGTTACGGTAGCCTCGGCATATGATCAATATTTTCAGTGTGCAGCCGCACTCAACCGGGCTGCGACTCCTCATCGCAATGACAAGCGCCGGCATCAGCGCGGGCTGCGCAACACCGGCGCAACCCACCGTTACGCAGGGCACCCCGCTGCAGGCCTACGTCTGGCAATGCGCCGATGGCAGCACGATAAATACCCGCAACATTGCATCGCCGCCCGCCATTGCACTGCAAAGCGGAAATGAGACGCGGACATTGCCGCAAGTCCGGTCAGCATCCGGCGCACGTTACCAGGATGCAACCATGCAGTTCTGGAACAAAGGCAACACCGCCACTTTCGAACGCCCGTCAGCAGCGGCAATCGAGTGCCGGGAAATCCGTTCGAAATCCCTGCTGGAGGATGCGCGCGTCCGCGGCGTCACCTTTCGCGGAATCGGCAACGAACCGGGATGGCTGCTCGAAATCGGC
>JBIIZE010000307.1:0-3454 GCA_044346435.1 Burkholderiales bacterium | reverse complement strand
TAACGGGCTTGCGAAGTTGGCGGCACCGGCAGGCCAAGATCGGCGCATGCGGCCTGGATCGCCTCGGCAATGGCTGCGGCTGAATCCATCAGTGTGCCGTCCCAGTCAAAGATCAGCAGTTCATAGGGCTCACGCATGACGCTTCGACGCTTCCATGAATTGCAATAAATCAGGAGGCAGCGGCGCTTCCACAACAATCTTCTCCCGGCTCATCGGATGGCGTACGGCGAGCAGCCGCGCATGCAAAAACATTCTTTTCAGGCCCTGCTTTGCCAGCGATTTGTTCAGCGGGAAGTCTCCATATTTGTCATCGCCGAGGATGGGGAAGCCGAGATGGGCCAGATGCACACGGATTTGATGGGTGCGACCGGTTTTAAGTTCGGCATCGAGCAGGCTGTACGGGCCGACACGCCGTTCCAGCCGGAATATGGTGAGAGCCTGGTCGCCATCGGCATCGACATTGACCCGGCGCTCGCCGGATCCGGCGACATATTTCTCCAATGCCAGGTCAACGATGCGCTTGCGCTCGGTCCACAGCCCCTTGGTCAGAGCCAGGTACCGTTTTTCGGTTTCGCCTGCCTGTAGCTGGCGGTGCACCTCCACCAGGGCCGTGCGTTTTTTGGCCAGCAGCAGTACACCCGAGGTTTCCCGATCCAGGCGATGCACCAGTTCCAGGAATTTGGCCTCCGGGCGGGCGTGCCGCAGCGCTTCAATCACGCCGAAACTGACGCCGCTGCCGCCATGCACGGCCATGCCTGAGGGCTTGTCGATGGCCAGCAGGGCCTCGTCCTCAAACAGGATAACGGGCTTGAAGCTCGGTCCGGAGGGCATCCGGGGCTCCGATTTCTGGGCAGTTCGGACCGGCGGAATACGCACCTGGTCGCCGGCCTGAAGGCGGTAATCGGGGCCGATCCGGCCGCTATTGACCCTGACCTCCCCGCTGCGCAGGATCCGGTAGACATGGCTTTTCGGGACCCCTTTCAGCCTGCGCATCAGGTAGTTGTCGATGCGCTGGCCGACCGAATCCTCGTCAATCGTTTGCCGTAATGTGGAATCTTTACTTAACTTGTTCATTTACTTATACTTCTTGACAGCGCTGCCCCTGGCGGACGACGCGGAACTTGGGCCAAGCCCGACGCGAAGGAATTCCGCAACTGGTGCGCTCTCTGCAATGGATGCTGTCAGTACGCGATTGCGACGACGGCGATGTTGCGCGGCATGTCCACGGCGTCAGCCGTGTTTGAAATAAATACAGGGTTAAAGTCGCTCACCGAAACAAGTAGCGATACTAGACGAATTACGCGCTCAAGGCACTGTTCGAATTTCCGGATTTGCGCGAAACGCGCGAATCCCAGCAAGACACACTGCATAACCAGGACAACAATCACGATCGTTTCATACTGCTGATTTCCAGCTGAACCATCCTGAGTCCCCCGCCTGCGGGCGGTAGCCGTTGTGTCCATCCCGTGCAAATCCTTGAGCGCGGGAGAAGAAGAAATGAAACGCATGTTGTTTAATGCGACGCAAGCTGAAGAGCTGCGCGTCGCCATTGTCGACGGTCAGAAACTGATCGATCTCGACATCGAATCCGCCGGCAAGGAACAGCGCAAGAGCAATATCTACAAGGGTGTCATTACCCGCATCGAGCCCAGCCTCGAAGCCGCCTTTGTCGATTACGGTCATGACCGCCACGGTTTCCTGCCGTTCAAGGAAGTCGCCCGCGCCTACTTCAAGGCCGGTATCGACGTCAGCAAGGCCCGCATCCAGGATGCCCTGCGCGAACGCCAGGAAATCATTGTCCAGGTCGACAAGGACGAGCGCGGCAACAAAGGCGCCGCCCTGACCACCTTCATCAGTCTCGCCGGCCGTTATCTGGTGCTGATGCCCAATAACCCGCGAGGCGGCGGCGTTTCGCGCCGCATCGAGGGCGAAGAACGGGCCGAACTGAAGGAAACCGTTGCACAGCTCGATGTGCCGAACGGCATGAGCGTCATCGCCCGCACCGCCGGCATCGGCCGCACTGCCGAAGAACTGAACTGGGATCTGAAATACCTGCTCCAGCTGTGGACGGCGATCGAAGGTGCCGCCACCCAGCAGGACGGCGCGTTCCTGATTTTCCAGGAATCCAGCCTGGTCATCCGTGCGATCCGCGACTATTTCCATGAAGACATTGGCGAAATCCTGATCGACACCGACTCGATCCATGAACAGGCCGTGCAGTTCATGAGCCATGTGATGCCGAATTATGTTGATCGCGCCAAGCTCTACCGCGACGACGTGCCGCTGTTTTCGCGCTTCCAGATCGAACACCAGATCGAATCCGCATTCTCGCGCTCGGTCAATCTGCCTTCCGGCGGCGCTGTGGTCATCGACCATACTGAAGCGCTGGTTGCCGTCGACGTCAACTCGGCGCGTTCCACGCGCGGCGCGGATATCGAAGAGACCGCATTCCGCACCAATCTGGAGGCGGCCGATGAAGTCGCCCGCCAGCTGCGCCTGCGTGACTTGGGTGGCCTGATCGTCATCGACTTCATTGACATGGAATCGCAGCGTAACCAGCGTGAAGTCGAAAACCGGCTGCGCGATGCGCTCAAATACGATCGCGCCCGCGTCCAGCTCGGCAAGATTTCGCGTTTCGGCCTGATGGAACTGTCGCGCCAGCGCCTGCGCCCCTCGCTGGGCGAGTCCAGCCACAGCCCCTGCCCGCGCTGCCACGGCATCGGCCATATCCGCGGCACCGAGTCCACCGCCCTGCACATCCTGCGCATCATTCAGGAAGAGTCGATGAAGGACAACACGGCAGCCGTGCACGCACAGGTTCCGGTGGATGTCGCGACTTTCCTGCTCAACGAAAAACGCGTGGACCTGCAACTGCTCGAGGCGCGTCACCGCGTCAACGTGCTGCTGATTCCGAATGTCCATATCGAAACGCCGAATTACACCGTTACACGGCTGCGCCACGACGATCTGAATCAGAGCGAACCGCTGGCCCCCAGCTACGAAATGGTTGCGATGCCGAAGGAAGAAGAAAAGTCCGATGGTGCCGCAGAACCCGCAGCAGCGCGTCCCGAAGCTGCCGTCAAAGGCATCACGATGATGCAGCAGGCGCTGGCACCGACTGCGGCGCCCGTTGCCGCAGCACCGGCTCCGACACTGCCCTCTGCATCGGATGACGGCATTATCGGCAAGATCATGGGCTGGTTCCGTCGCAAGCCTTCTGCGGAAAGCGCTGCAACGGCGACAGCCGAACCGGCACGCAATGCGCGCCCGGCCCGTGGTGCTGCCGGCAGCAATGGCCGTCCGCAACGCGGCGAACGTGGTGAACGCGGATCGGGCCGCGGCGGTCGCGGTGAGCGTGGTGAACGAGGCGAACGTGGTGAACGCGGTGGTCGGGGTGAACGCGGCCCGCGTCGTGAGCGCGAAGGCAGCGAGCGCAACGGTGAGGACCGGCAGC
>JBIIZE010000305.1:0-3469 GCA_044346435.1 Burkholderiales bacterium | reverse complement strand
TTTAAATCTTTCGTCGATCCCACGCAAATCCCTGTTCCGGGGAATCTGATCGGTGTTGTCGGCCCCAACGGCTGCGGCAAATCAAACATCATTGATGCCGTGCGCTGGGTGCTCGGCGAAACGTCAGCCAAACACCTGCGCGGCGCGACCATGCAGGACGTGCTGTTCAATGGTTCCGGAGACCGCAAGCCGGTTAACCGCGCCAGCGTCGAACTGGTGTTCGACAACAGTTTGGGCAAGGCGGCAGGCCAGTGGTCAAGTTATGCCGAGATTTCGGTCAAGCGCATGCTGGAGCGCGACGGCGACTCCAGCTACTACATCAACAACATCCATGTGCGCCGCCGCGATATCGCCGATATTTTCCTCGGCACCGGCCTTGGTGCACGCGCTTACGCGATCATCGAGCAGGGCATGATTTCACGGGTGATCGAGGCGAAACCGGAAGAGCTGCGGGTTTTCCTCGAAGAGGCTGCTGGTGTTTCGAAATACCGTGAACGCCGCCGCGAAACCGAACTGCGTCTGCGCGATACACGTGAAAACCTCGCCCGTGTCGACGATATCCGCCAGGAACTCGACAAGCAGCTGGAGCATCTGCAAAGCCAGGCCGAAGTGGCGACGCGTTATCACGCTTTGCAGGAGCAGGTCACCGGCACGCAGCATTTGCTGTGGTTCGTGCGCCGTAATGAAGCCGCAGCGACACGGGCCCGTCATGCACGCGACATTGAGCGCATGGGCACGGAGCTGGAGGCTGAAACCGCCCGTTTGCGCGATGCCGAGCGCCGGCTCGAAGAATTGCGCAGCCAGCATTATCGCAGCGGCGACGAAGTGCACGCCGCACAGGGAGCGTTGTACGAGACCAATGCGGAAATCGCCCGTCTTGAACAGCAGATCGCCCATATCCGCGAAAACCGCAGCCGTGTCGAGCAGCAGATCGGCAGCCTGACCGCGCAGGCTGAGAGCGCACGCGGCACTCTGCAGCAGTCCCAGTCGAGTCTCTCCGAGTGGCGCGAAGAACATGCCCGCTCTGAAGCCCGTGTCGCTGCCTGTGAGGGGCGAATCGCCGAAGAACGCGAGAAGCTGCCCTTGGCCGAAGAGGCCTGGCAGTCAGCCAGCGGTCGGCGGGACGAAATGCAGCAGGCTGTCAGCCGCGCCGAACAATCGCGTCAGGTCGAGCAGACCAAGCTGGCCCACACAGCCAAGGTTCTTGAGCAGCTTTCCCTGCGGAATGCACGGCTGTTTGAAGAGCAGAATGCGCTCGAAAAACCGGACACTGCCGCCCTGGAGGCATTGCAAGGGCAGATCAACGAAGCCGTTTCTCGATTGGAATCGCAGCGCGAAGCGCTGGCCGAACGCGAACGCAGTCTGCCCGGTCTTGAGCAGACCCTGGAGCAGCGTACCGCTGAAGTCGATCAGGCGGCTCAAGCCCTTGCGGCGATGGAAGCCCGCGTCGAAGCACTGCGCCAACTGCAGGACAATCTGGCGCATGGCGCTGATATGGAAGCCTGGATGTCCACGCGCGGCCTTGATCACGCACCGCGAGTCTGGCAGGGCATCACAATTGAAACCGGCTACGAGGATGCGCTCGAAGCCGTGCTGCGCGAACGTCTGAATGCGGTAGCTGTTTCGGGCCTGGATGCCTGCGGCAATTGGTCCGGTAACGCCCCGCCGGGAAAAGTTTCTGTTGCCGACGTCAGTGTTTCAGGAAGCGACATGCCGGTGGCGCCCATGCCGGCCCGTGCGCGGCCGCTGGCGCAATTTGTGACCTGCCGTGATGCGCATCTCGCGCCGGCATTGGCCGATTGGCTGCACAGTGCGTTCGTTGTCGAAGATCTGGCCACAGGCCTCAGCCTTCGCAACCAACTGAGCGCAGGCGCAGTCCTGGTATCGAAAGATGGTTATCTGTTCACCCGCAACAGCCTGACCTTCCATGCACCGGATTCGGAGTTGCATGGCGTATTGTCCCGGCAGCGCGAAATTGAAAGCCTGGATCAGGAGATTACGGGTCGCAAAACGGCAATTACCGCGTTGCGGGCGACCGTTGAAGAGCAGTCTGCAAGGATTGCCAGTGAGAAAGCCGCTCTTGGAGAGTTGCGCAGCGACGTCTCCCGTCTGCAGCAGGAACATCATGCGCTTCAGGTTGAAAATGTCCGTCTCACCGAGCAGACCCAGCGTCTGACCCAGCGTGGTGAGCAGATCGCATCTGAGCTGGCCGAAATTGCCGCTCAGGTCGCCATCGAAACCCAGCAACAGGAGGCGACTGCCGGTGCTCTGGAGCTCCTCAGCGAAGAGGCCGGTGGTTATGCGGCTGAGCTGGAGAACGCCCTGGAGCAGTTCCGCCAGGCGCAATCCGTGCTGGAAGCGCAGCGGATTACCCTGCAGCAGTCTGACCGGGAACTTCAGGAAGCGATTTTCCAGGCCAAAACCTCGATCGGCAAAATCGGTGAAGTCGAGCGCGCGATGGCAGCGGCCAACGAAACCCTGGAGCGCGTCGAACTGGCAATGGCAACCGAGCAGGAGGCTCTGGAGCGTCTCGACGAGTCGCCCTGGCAAAGCCAGTTGCAGATCGCCCTGTCGCTGCGCGGCACCAAGGAAGAGGCGCTGGCTCAGGCCCGCGACGTGCTGGAAGCCACCGAGTCGCAGCTCAAGGCCGTTGAAGAAGAGCGCATGACCTCGGAGCAGAAGCTGGGGCCGTTGCGTGACCGGATCAACGAGGTCAAGCTGAAAGAGCAGGAAGCGCGCATCAACGAAGAGCAGTATGCGCAGCAACTGGTGGAGGCCGGTGCGAACGAGGAGGTTTTGGCGCAGAACGTGGAGAAAGGGCAGCGCTCCGGTTCCCTGCAGTCCGAGATCAACCGCCTCAACGATGAAATCAAGAGCCTCGGCGCCGTCAACCTTGCCGCGCTGGAAGAACTTGAGGCCGGCCGCGAACGGAAGACTTATCTGGATGCGCAGTCGGCCGACCTGACTTCAGCAATGAACACGCTGGAAGACGCCATCCGCCGTATTGACCGTGAAACGCGCGAACGCCTGCAAACCACCTTTGACGAGGTCAACGCGCATTTCTCGCGCATGTTCCCGGTGTTGTTTGGCGGCGGTAATGCGAAACTGACGCTGACCGGCGAAGAGATTCTGGATGCAGGCATTCAGGTCACGGCGCAACCGCCTGGCAAAAAGAACAGCTCGATTCATTTGCTGTCTGGCGGCGAGAAAGCGCTGACCGCGATGTCGCTGGTATTCGCGATATTCCAGCTAAATCCCGCGCCGTTCTGCATGCTGGATGAGGTGGACGCGCCGCTTGACGACCACAACACCAGCCGGCTGTGCGAACTGGTGAAGCGGATGTCCGAGCAGTCGCAGTTCGTTTTTATCACCCACAACAAGATCACGATGGAAATCGCCAATCAGTTGCTCGGCATCACCATGCAGGAGCCTGGCGTTTCCCGTGTCGTGGCGGTGGATATCGAGGCGG
>JBIIZE010000371.1:0-2928 GCA_044346435.1 Burkholderiales bacterium | reverse complement strand
GCATTAACGGTCGAGACCGGCCGGGCGCGAATCGTCACCCGACAGCAGCGAGTAGTTCACTGCGCGACCCACGCCCTGGCGGAATCCTTCCAGACGCAGCACCTGACCCGGCGCAATGTTGGCGAGATTCACGTCGCGGCCGAAGTCGCGCAGCATCTGCACATGCTGCTGCGGGAAACGGTAAGGGTCGGCTTCAATGACCACATGGTCGAACCAGTCCTGCGCGCAAAGCGCTTTCAGGCTCTGCGGCGCGTCTTTGGCGAGCAGATCCATTTCACACTGCTCGACGGTGACATGGTGAATACCCTGTGCTGCAACCGAGCGCACGATGCCTTCAAGATAGTCAAGGCTCAGCGGGTCTTCCGGATTCTTGCGGCCGAATTCGTAGACGATCTTGATGCCGGCTTTCTGGAAGTGGTCGATCATGCGCTGGCGTTCGTCGTCGCTGAGCGTCACGTAGTTTTCCGAAATTTCGAGACCGGGAATCGCCAGGCGTTTGAGCAGTGCGATGAGACCATCGATTTCATTGCGATGCCAGGCGTATTCGAAGAGGATGCCGCCGGCGAAAGGCATCACGCCGGCATCGAGATAGAGTTTGGTGGTGCGTTTGACCACGTCGCCGGGAATCAGCAGTGCGTTCATTGCATAGATCTTGGCGTAGTCGATGTATTCGGCCGCAACATCGAGCAGGTCGGCAATACCGCGTTCGCCACCGGACCAGCCGAAGGTGTCCGGCCCGAAGTCGATCATCGAGGTGATGCCGCGACGACGCGGCTTGGGGCTGCGTTGCGGCAGCGCGAGTTCTTTGACGGTCATGGTGTCCTGTGCCTGGGGGTTTTCGGGTCCGGAGCCGCTGAAATGCAGCAACACGCGCACTCTACGGACCGCGGCAGTTTAGCCGAAGCCATTTGCGTGAACGCCGAAAATTTCACTATACGGACAGCATTTGGGGCGGCAGGATTTTGCCGACTGTCCCTCAGTGCAGTGTCTTGGTGGCAGGTTCGCCGGTGATGTCCGGTTTGGCAGTGGCGGGTGCAACAGCCGCATGATGGACAACCATGCGCCAGCCGCGTTCGGTGCGCTGATAGACGTTGGTGGCGATCATCGTCTGCTGCGCGCGCGGTTGCGCTGCGACGGTGACCTGTTCGTAAACACTGTGCACGGCGAGCATCATGGTGTGGATCAGCTGATGCTCACGCAGCGAAAAGCGGAGGTCCTGGCCGCCGGTGAAAATCTGCCGCCAGGAATCACGCACCTTTTCGTATCCCGATACCCGCGCGGTGCCGGGATGTACGCAGTAGATGTCATCCTCTTCGGCCCATACCTCCATCATGGCCTCAAGATCGCGTTTGATGAAGGCGTCGTAAAACGCGGCTTCGGCATCCTGCGGTGTGGCGAACAGCGTTTTTTTCACGGCAGCTCCCCCTTCGGCCCGGATGCCGGGCTCAAGTGGCCAGTTTAGCAAAATCGATTTCGGCGAAAACCCGTTCGGGCGAGAGATCGTTCAGGCAGTTCAGATGGCCTAGCGGGCAGACCCGTTTGAAGCAGGGACTGCATTCGAGGTTCAGCGTGACGATGCGCGCATCGGCAGACAGCGGCGGCGTGAACAGCGGTGAACTGGAACCGTACAGCGCGATTACCGGGCGGCCGACTGCGGCAGCGACATGCATCAGACCCGAGTCATTGGTCACCACCAGTTTCGAGGCGGCGAGCAGGTCGGTGGCTTCAGCGATATCCGTTTTGCCGCAGAGGTTGGTGCAAAGGCCCGGGGCATCCTGCGCGATCGTTTCCGCGACGGCGTGATCCTTGGGTGAGCCGATCAACCAGATGGTGTAGCCGCGGTCGGCAAGTCGCCGTGCCAGAGCCGCAAAATGCCGTTCGGGCCAGCGTTTCGCCGGCCCATACTCGGCGCCGGGGCAAAATGCGACTGCGGGTTTTGTGGCGTCAATGCCCAGTCGCGCCAGCAACTGTTGCTGTTGTTCAATCGTGGAATGCAGGGCCGGGCGAGGCAGGGGCGGCAGCTTTGTGCCGGCGGGGAAGGCCAGCGCGGCAAACCGGTCCGCCATCTGCGGCAGCGCCTGCGGATCGAGCGTGCGCAAATCATTGAGCAGTCCCCAGCGTGCTTCGCCGCGGAACCCGGTGCGTCGCGGGATGCCGGCAAACCACGGCGGCAAAGCCGATTTCCAGGAATTGGGCAGCACCAGCGCCCGGTCGTATCGACCGGACCGTAACCCCAGTCCAAGCTGGCGTCGCGCGCCCAGTTGCAATGCGCCATGGCCGAAGGGGTTGAGGATGCCTTGCCGCACTTCGGGCATGCGCGCGAGTAACGGCAGCGTCCACGGCGGTGCGAGGTAGTCGATGTTTGCTGCAGGCTGCTGCTGTTTCAGCAGTTGCAGCAGCACCTGGGAGATAACGGTATCGCCGACCCAGGACGGACCGACGACGAGGATGTTCATGACTGGCGTGCAGTCCCGGACTGCACGGGCGCTCAGTGGTGGCCGGCGCTGGCGCCGCCCTTCAGCGTGTAATGCGTGCCGCAATACGGGCACAGCGCTTCACCGGTTTTTTCAACCGGGAGGAACACCCGGGGATGGGCGTTCCACAGCAGCATTGAAGGCATCGGGCAGTGCAGCGGCAGATCAGCGGCAGTGACTTCGATCTTTCGCGACTTGTTGGCGGTAGGTTCGCTCATGGCTGGCCCTTGAAGGTTACAGCGCGACCGGCGACAGCCAGTCGCGATGCTCATTGGTCTTGGCGTTGACGCAGTCAAAGAACTTTTTCTGCAGTTGGGTCGTGACCGGACCACGTTTGCCTTCTCCGATGACCCGGCCGTCGAGTTCGCGGATCGGCGTGACTTCCGCTGCGGTGCCGGTGAAGAAGGCTTCATCAGCAAGGTAAAGGTCGTCGCGGGTGATGCGTTTTGCCGCG
>JBIIZE010000304.1:0-3470 GCA_044346435.1 Burkholderiales bacterium | reverse complement strand
CGGACCACGATCACGCCGGACTGCGGATTGACTACGACGCTGCGCCCTGTTGCGCCGCCCAGAATGGCGGTCAGTGAATTCTGGATATCACCCCAGAAATTGGAATTGGAAGTCGTCGTGACGCGCGAGCTTTCCGTCGCCCGCGTACCGCTCCCGCCGGTCGGTCCGGTGGTAGGCACCGGCGTTGCCCCCGGGGCCGGGGTGCCGGGACTACTCGAACCGTCGGTGATGGAACCCGAGCTGACACGGGTTTCCGTCTGGCCGCGTCGCAGCGCCTGCAGGTAATTCACCTTGAAGATGCGGGTCTGCAGCGTCGCGGGCAATACTGTGATGCGGTTGCCCTGCACCGAATAGTCGAATCCGTAGAGATCGCGCAGCGTATCCAGCGCCTCGGTGACCGTGACGTCTTTCAGGTTGACCGAAAGATCACCCTTTACATCCGGGTGCAGCACCATGCTGAAACGGGTGCCGGAAACGATGGCCAGGAAGACCTGGCTGGCCGGCGCATTATTCACCGAAAGATCAAAACGCGAATCGGGTTTCTGCGTATCGGCACGCGGCATTTCGACCATCAGTGGCGGCATCAAGGCGCGGCTGACGGCATCAGGCGTCGTAGCCGGCTCCTTGCGCGGCTGCGCAGCCTTGTCGAGTTCACGATTGATCGAATCGAGCGTGGGACTGCCGGCCTGACGCGGCGGCTCGGCGCAAGCTGCAAGCAGCACGCTGAGCACAAGCGCGAGACCCCGTTGTATGTTGTTCCGCGTGAGCATAATCACTTTGTCTTTTTCACGGTGCTTTTAGTCGCAGCACCACTTACAGCACGTTTCTCAACCAGCGGATGCAAACGCAGCACCGTCACGTCCGCACCATTTTTCAGTACGGCCTCGGTCTCGGTCAATCGTACCAGCTTCGATGACCCGTAACGACCGCCCAGCACCACCATCTCGCCGCTGATCACAGCCACTTTCCGCGACGGCGACAACATCACTGACTGTAGCACCGGACCTCCCGGACCAACAGCTTCTGCCGTTTCTGACTGCCCACCCGGTGGACGCGTCGGATCGGACAAGCCCTGGGCCGACGCCAAACCCGCAGTCATTACGCCCAAAATGAGTGCGATCATCGCCGTCATACCACCAGCCATACTTTGTTCATGCTCAACGTATGCACGGTGAGCATCAGTTTCAGTCGCGGATGTTTGCCGGCATCCAGGGTCGCCTTGCCCCAGAACAGCTGCCACGGCAGTTTTTCCAGATGCGTCAGATAACCGTGCAGTTCGCTATAGGAGCCTTCGATCTCGATTTCAAAACTGTGCTGGTAAATGCTGCGCTCATTGCCCGAAGCGCCCTTGGTTTCATTTTTGGGTGCTGCGCTTCCGGTCTGAAACTGCTGCACCGGCAGCTTGCGCAGGCTCACCAGTGTCAGTCCGCGCTCCCGGGCCAGCACCCCTTCCAGCAGATTGGCCACCTGATCCGGCGGCACCAGCTGTTTCTGCAAACCCTGCAGCTTGCCGTCAATCTCTACGATCTGTTTGCGCAGTTCTTCGCGATAACGGCGCTTCACCTCATCCGGATCAATGACTTCCCGTCCGGACGCCAGCACCTGCTCGCTCGCCTTGATCGCTGCACGAGCTTCGGCAAGTTGTCCGGACACGCGTTTGTACTGGACGGACAGCGGGTTGAGTGCCAGCGCATCAAACAGCAGCACAACCACCGCAACACCGCCGCCGGCCATGATCACGCGCTCCCGCAGCGAACGCGCTGCGAATTTGTCGCTCCAATGCCGCCACTGTTGATTAAAAGCCTGCATCAGCGCTTGTCTCCCTGCGCTGCCGCTGCCGCCGCCGGCGCAACCGGATCCGTGGTCGCCAGAGAAAATTCCAGATAACGCGGCGCAAGCGCTTTTTCAGACGCAGCTTCCTTGCCGGGTTCGGCCGTAGCAGCCGTAGCAGCCGGCGGTGCCGGACGATGCATTTCCAGTGCGGAAAACGCGCGTCCCTTCAACGCCGGTTCGCCGTTCAGCCGCTGAATGTAAGTCGGCACCAGCTCGGCCCTGACAACGCGGCCCTGGATCGTCACATCACCGCTGCCGCCCACAGAAAACCCGGTGAGCCAGAGACCATCCAGTGATTGCCGGGCAAAAGCCTGCATATACCGCGCAAAACCATCGCGATTGCCCAGCGCGCCGCCTTCGAGCACTGCCATGCTGTCACGTGCCGATTTCAGATCCGTCTCCAGCCGCTGGATTTCGCCATCCAGAACCGTGTTGCCCTTTTGCGCGCCATCACCCTTGAGGCGGCTGGTATAGACGTTCTGCGCTTTCATCAATCCTTGCGCCGACGACAGTTCTTCACGCACCCCCTCAATACGGTGCTGGTCATACATCAGCATGCCCGCCATCACCACTGCGGTGACGCCGACGAGTGCCAGCGTCCTGCCCAGCGTCAGTACCTGCCGCTGCTTGCGGAATGCGGGGCCGAGAAGATTGATGTACTGGCTCATCGCGCCGTCACCTCTTCACGCATCGCCGCGCCGATCAGTTGCAGGCATTGCGTCTGGCGCAAGGGATCGCGCAACTCCGGCACGCCGGGGAAATCCATGATTTTTTCAAGATCAAACATCTCGACCGGCAGCGTCAGGTTGCTGTTGAGATATCCGGCAAGGCGTTCACCGCCGGGCACCTGCGAAATCACCACGCGCGAAACGGCGACATTGCGGAACTGGCGATCAAAGTGATCCAGTGACCGCTGCAGCTCCAGCGCAAGGCGGTCATGCAGGCCCTCTGCGGCGGCATCGTCCTCGAAATCCTGCAGTGCGACATCAATGCGGCGCGACTGGTAAAGCTCGCCGCCGCTGGTAAAAGTCAGTGTCGCCGCAGCCTGGTCAAAACACAGCATCGCCAGCCCGCGGCCTTCCTGCTCGAGATACTTCGCGATATTGCGCTGCGCGAGTTCGGGAATGTCGATGACGTCGAGGTCGATGTCGGCGTCGTTGAACGGTTTCACTGTCGCGGCAATCAGTTCATTGCGCGCGGACACTGCCAGCATCTGCGACGATTGCGCGCTGCCGTCGCTGGCCGGCACATGCAGTGCATCCACGGTTGCGGCTTCCACGGGATAGTCGAGCATGTCCTTGATCGACCAGCGCACGGCGCTGCGCGCCTCGGTCGCAGACACTTTGGGGGTATCGACCGGAAACACCTGGTAATCGCGGGGTTTGAGCAGGGTCATGCAGTGGTAACGGTCCAGATTCAATTCGCGACGCAGGCGCTTCAACGTCACGACATCATCGCCTTCCTTGCGAAACGACTCGCAAAGCAGCACTTCCGGCCGCGGCTTGCCCGCAACCAGCACGTGCGAAAGATCCACGCGATCGGGATACAGGTTCAGACACAACCAGCCGGGCCGCAGGCTTTTACTGAACAGATTCATGGATTCCTGAAAGGGATCGCGCCAAATTGGCCCAAATTAG
>JBIIZE010000303.1:0-3479 GCA_044346435.1 Burkholderiales bacterium | reverse complement strand
ACAGGTTTGTGGTTATGCGCATGACAGACTCCGGGTTATTGCGACAGCAGCGTAGCACGGGCTTTTGCCGCCGGTGTGAGACTGCGCATCCGGCGCTTGCATGATATAAATTGACCTGCCGGTCGACGATATGCAGCGTGCGTATTGGAATCAGGAAACCTGGAGTCGTGATGAGTGCTCCGCAAGACCTCAAACAATGGCGCAAAACGATCCGCGCAGAGCTGCTGCAGAAGCGTGCGGCGGTGGACAGCGACATACATCATCAGTGGAACGAAAAGATGACCGGATTGCTGGTCTCGGGCTTTCCGATGCTGAGCCGGATGACGGTGAGCCTGTACTGGCCTTTCCAGGGCGAATTTGATCCCCGCTATGCGATGCGTCAGTTCCGAGAAGGCGGGGCGGTGGCCGCATTGCCGGTCGTCATCGAGAAACGCGCTCCCCTGCAGTTTCGCGAATGGTGGCCCGGAGTAGCCACTTCGAAGGGGGTATTTGATCTTCCGGTGCCGGAGGGCACCCGCGTCGTCGTGCCACAGGCATCGCTGATTCCGCCGGTAGGGTTTGATGCCCGCGGGTACCGCCTGGGTTACGGCGGCGGCTACTTTGACCGTACTCTGGCAACGATCACGCCGCAGCCGCTGAAGATCGGCGTGGCTTTCGAGCTGTCGCGGCTGGAAACCATTTATCCGCAGTCCTATGACATCCCGCTGGATTTCATCGTGACCGAGCGCTGCATTTATCACAATGCACCGACAGGGCTGGAGCCGGTTGCGGAGCCGGCGCGTGCGTCCGAGCTGGCCGAGCGGCTGTTGGCTTCGCGTCACCCCGGCGGTGAGTTTTCCTCGCCGCCCTGTTACGGGCGGGAGGCCGGTTATTGGGAGGGCAACCCGCCCTCCGGTAAAGCCGGGGATTGATTAAGCCGGGGTCTTGCTGCCGATGGCCCGATTGACCTGGGGCATTACTTTCTCCGCCATCAGTTCCATCGAGCGTTTCGCCAGCACCGGATCGACCCAGTCCATGCCGGCGTAGACAATCTCGCCGAAATCCCCGGCTTCTTCACGCAGCGCGAGGATTTCTTCTGCGACGCGGTTCGGCGTGCCGCAGAGCACCAACTGGTCAACCATGTAATCGGTGGTCAGTTCGCGATCATCCTGTTCCGGATGGGTCTTGAAAATCGCGTGGCGTTTCGAGATCAGCATTTTTTTCAGCAGCAGTTCCCAGTAATTCCGGTACGGACTGGCGCTGTCCTGCAGCGCGTAACGTTCGGCGGTGCTTTCGTCGTCAGCGACAAAAATGGTGCGGGCGATGCGCCAGTCTGCGGTGTCGGCGGTCTGGCCGACACGTTTTTTGCCCTCGGCGTAATTGGTCCAGTGCGAAGCCAGATACTGCGACAGCAGGAAATTGGCCGACAGCGGATGGAAATCGCGTTCACCCATCGCGATGACGCCTTTTGATCCGGGCGCGACCACGGTGCCGACGATTTCGGGGCGTGGTTGTTGCCAGGGCTTGTACATGCCGCCGCGGCCGATTTCGGGGTTCTGGGTTTGTGCCGTGCTGACCTTGAAGCGGTTGCCGGGGAAGTCGATGTCGTACGGCGAGTCGCGTTCCCAGATGGCGAGGATGACGTCGATGGCTTCGGCAAACAGTTTGTTGCGGTCTTCGCCGAGCATGCCCAGCGCTTCCGCGTCGGAGGGCAGGGCGCCGGGGCTGACGCCGAAAATGAAGCGGCCCTGTGCCAGGTGGTCGAACATCGCCGCGTGAGCCGCGATCAGCGTCGGGTGCGAATGTGACAGGTTGGAAGTGCCGGTGGCGAGTTTGATGTTCTGCGTGTGGTGGATCAGCGTCGCCAGGAAGATGAAGCTGTTGGTGACGTTTTCCGACGGTTCGGTGAGGTGTTCGCCGACAAAGGCATCGTAAAAACCCAATCGGTCGGCGAGGATGATGGCCTCGCGGTCTTCCTGCAGAGTGATCGCGGGCGGCCGGTGGGCCGGGTGCAGCGGCATCGTGAAATAGCCCAGACGCATGAGTGCGTTCTCCTCCAAGGCATTGATGAATCAGACAGTGGTATTTCAATGTAACATCGCATCATTGCCATTCGCAATGAAAGTACACATGAGTCTCAATCTCGATTCGATCCGCACCGGTCTGACCGGCTCCACAGAAATCATGGTCGGTACGCGCGATACCGCACCGCACGTCGGCAGTGGTCGCATCAAAGTGCTGGCCACGCCGGTGCTGGTGATGTTGCTGGAAGAGTCGGCACTGAATGCTGTTGAAGGATTGCTGCCGGCGGGTCATCAGACCGTGGGCACGCGACTGGATGTCAGCCACACTGCGGCGACGCCGGTGGGCATGCGCGTTCATGCCCATGCGGAAGTGATCAAGGTTGAGGGTCGCAAGCTGACGTTCCGGGTCTGGGCGGAAGATTCCGTCGAGCGCATCGGTGAGGGCGTTCATGAGCGCATCATCGTCAATGTCGAGCGTTTTGATGTGCGAACACAGGCCAAGGCTGCTGCAGCAGAGTTAAAAAAATAGTTAATTAAAACAAATACTTGAGAGTATTTTAAGGATAACGGGTTAAAGCACCTATGGAACACCCTTCGCTGACCCGTTATGCCTGGTTATCGATCGCGGCGGCGATTACGACGATTATTCTCAAGGGCTCGGCGTGGTGGCTGACCGGGTCGGTGGGGCTGCTGTCGGACGCGATTGAATCCTTCGTCAACCTTGCCGCAGCGATGATGGCGCTGTGGATTCTGACAGTGGCTGCCACGCCTGCTGACGACCGCCACGCCCATGGTCACAGCAAGGCCGAATATTTCTCCAGCGCGTTTGAAGGCCTGCTGATCGTATTTGCGGCATTGAGCATCATCTGGGCTGCGGCTGACCGCCTGATGAATCTGCAGCCGCTGGAATCCGTGGGTATCGGGCTTGCCGTTTCGGTGGTGGCTTCCATCGTCAATCTGCTGGTTGCGCGAATCCTGCTCAAAGTCGGACGTGAAAACCATTCGATTGTTCTTGAGGCCGACGCCCATCACCTGATGACCGATGTCTGGACATCGGTCGGCGTGGTGATTGGCGTGGCGCTGGTCTGGTTGACCGGCTGGTTGTGGCTGGATCCGGTGATTGCGATCGTGGTTGCACTCAATATTGTCTGGACCGGCTGGCAGTTGATGCAGCGTTCCGCCGAAGGGCTGATGGATGTGTCCTTGCCCGAAGAAAAAGTTGCGGCAATCGAGGCTGTGCTGGCGCCTTACCGGGAGCAGGGGCTGGATTTTCACGCGCTGCGCACCCGGCAGGCCGGCAGCCGTGCCTTTGTGTCATTGCATGTTCTGGTGCCGGGGCAGTGGACAGTCAAGGAAGGGCATGACTGGGCTGAACGTATTGAGCGGGATATCCGCCGCACCATCCCGCGTTCCCATGTGCTGACCCATCTTGAACCGCTCGAAGATCCGGTATCGATGCTGGATCAGGATCTTGAT
>JBIIZE010000018.1:0-13251 GCA_044346435.1 Burkholderiales bacterium | reverse complement strand
GCTTCTGGCCGATACCCGATCCGCAATCGACGCTGGAAATCCTCAAGGCGGCCGGCCTTGCCCTTGGCGTGAAGGGTACGCTGTTGATCACCCCCGAAGGGCTCAACGCTTTTATCGCGGGTCCGGAACAGCCCTGCCGCGAGATGCTGGCGCAACTGCGCGCGATCCCCGGATTTGCCGAACTTCAGGCCAAGGAAAGCTGGTCTGATCAGGTGCCGTTCAAACGCCTCAAGGTCAAAGTCAAAAAAGAAATCATCCGCATGGATCATCCGACCATTTGTCCCGCACAGGGGCGGGCGCCGGCAGTGGATGCAAAAACCCTGGCACGCTGGCTGGATCGGGGCTGTGATGATTCCGGCAAGCCGGTGGTGATGCTCGATACCCGCAATGACTTCGAAGTCGATTACGGCAAATTCAGCAATGCCATCGACTGGCGCATTCAGAAGTTCACCCAGTTTCCGAACGCCGTGCAGGAGCACCGGGCCGAGCTGCAGGACAAAACCGTCGTCAGTTATTGCACCGGCGGCATCCGCTGTGAAAAAGCGGCGCTGTACATGCAGGAGCTCGGGCTGCATAACGTGCTGCAGCTCGAAGGCGGCATCCTGAAATATTTCGAAGAAACCGACGGCCGTCACTGGCAGGGCAACTGTTTCGTGTTTGATGAACGCGAATCGCTGGAGCCCGATCTGCGACCGGGACGGACGGCTTCTTAAGACGAGCCTGGTAACCGGGTCCGCATCGTGCAGTCCGTCGTGGCTGGAGGGCGTGGTTTTCGGTAAAGTGTCGCGAGCAATATGACTAAGCGCTGGTAAAAATATTTATTAGAAATAACCAGTTAAAAATTCCCGTTGGAGATTTCCCGAAACCGGTTATCCAGCGTAGACCCAGCTTCATTTTATTGTCCTGATTCAATCAGGACTTATTCGGAAATCACGAGCGAGTTTTAGATGATCAACAGCGAAGACAGCAGCCATGCCGGGATGCTCGCGCAGAGCGTCGGCGATTTCGTCCAACGTGGTGCCGATCTGCCGCGGGTACGTGCCCTGGCGCAGACGCATGCGGAATTTGATCGTGCACAGTGGCGACAGCTGGCCGAGCTCGGCTGGCTGGGCGTGCTGGCCCCGGAATCCTGCGGCGGACTTGGTCTCGGACTGGCCGAAGCGGCGATTGTGGCCGAAGGTCTGGGCCGCGCGCTGACGCCGGAACCGTATACCGCTGTTGCCGTTCTGGCCGCACGCGTTCTGGAGCAGGCGGCTGAGAGTCCGCTGCGCGATGAACTGTTGACCGGCCTGGCTGCCGGGGAATCTGTCCCGGTGCTGGCCTGGCAGGAACAGGCCGACGATTTCGGCGGACTGCAGGTGGCTTCGACAGCGACGCCTTTTGAAGGCGGTTATCGCGTCAGCGGCGAAAAAAAATTCGTCATCGGTGCGGGCGCAGCGGACGGATATCTGGTCACCGCCAATGCCCCTGACGGTTTGCAGCTGCTGTGGATCCCGCGCAGCGCGTCAGGCTGCACGACCGCGCAGCAGCCTTTGGCCGACGGCCGCAGTTACGGCACAGTGACTCTGAAGGATGTGACGGTGCCGCGCGAGCAGGTGCTGGCCTCCGGTCAAGCTGCGCGTGCGGGGCTGGACCGTGCGCTGGATCACGCCGCGGTGACGGCTTCGGCCGAACTCGTCGGCATCATGAAACGCGCCAATGAAATGAGTCTGGATTACATGAAGACCCGGGTGCAGTTCGGCAAACCCATCGGCAGTTTCCAGGCGCTGCAGCATCGTGCGGTGGATTTGTATATTCAGCAGGAACTGGCGGATGCCGTGCTGCGCGACGTGATCCGCCAACTCGACGACGACCCGGATGAACCGACGCGGGCGCTGTCGGCCAGTCGTGCCAAATCCCGCTGCGCGGACGCTGCGCTGGCGATTACCCGTGCCGCGATCCAGTTTCATGGCGCGATCGGATTTACCGAAGATTGCGACGTCGGGCTGTACGTCAAAAGGGCGATAACGGTTTCGGCCTGGCTGGGCAACGGCCGCAACCATCGCGCCCGTTATGCGCGGCTGTCGGTGCAGCCGCAGCGCAAGGAGGCCGCATGAGCGACTGGAATGCGATGGGCGACGAGGCTTTCCGCGAGGAAGCGCGTGCCTTTTTCGAGAGCGAGTTCCCGGATGAATTCAAATTCCTGCCGCGGCGCATGCGCTGGAGCGAATGCCGCGGCTGGTATCTGAAGCTGTCGAAAAAAGGCTGGATCGCGCCGAACTGGCCGCGTGAACACGGCGGCATGGGGCTGTCGCCGTCGAAGCTGCTGATTTATTTTGAAGAAACCGAGCGCGCCGGCGTCGGTCGCATGCCCGATCAGGGCATCACCATGGTCGGGCCGACGCTGATTCGCTTTGGCAACGACGCGCAGCGCGCCCGTTATTTGCCGAAAATCATCGCCGGCGATGCGATCTGGTGCCAAGGCTATTCTGAACCCAATGCCGGTTCCGATCTCGCCAGCCTGCGCACCGAGGCGGTGCTCGACGGCAAGGACTACGTCATCAACGGCAGCAAGATCTGGACGTCGATGGCGCACGACGCGACCAATATTTACGTGCTCGCACGCACCGACAAGCAGGCGAAGAAAAAACAGGAAGGCATCAGTTTTTTCCTGGTCGACATGAAAACGCCGGGCATCACGCTGCGCACCATCCGCAACATTGCCGGCCATGAAGAGTTCTGCCAGGTGTTTTTCGACAACGTGCGTACGCCTAAGGAAAATCTGGTCGGCGAACTGCACAAGGGCTGGACCATTGCCAAGGGCCTGCTCGGTTTCGAGCGCCTGAACATCGGCAGTCCCCGGCGTCCGCTGCAGGCGCTGGAAAAACTGGAAATGCTGGCCCGGGCGCGCGGGCTGCTCGCCGATCCGGCTTTCGCCGAACGTTTCACCCAGCTCAAACTGGATCTGGCCGACCTCAGTTCGCTGTACGGCCGCTACGTCGACAAGGCGCGGCGCGGCGAAGCCATGGGTCCGGATGTCTCCATCCTCAAGGTCTGGTCGATGGATACTTACCAGCGCCTGTCGGAACTGCTGATGGATGCGGCCGGGGAATACGGTGCAGTCGAAGGCGAAGTCGAGTTTGGTGATGTTGCGATTGACGTGCTGTCCCCGTTCTACAACTCGCGGCCCGGCACCATCTACGGCGGCTCCAACGAAATCCAGCGCAATATCCTGGCCAAATACGTGCTGAATCTGCCCTCCTGACAGGGGTGTCTGGGGGGGGGTAAATTGGCACGCCGATTGCTTCAATAACGGCTGCCGTTCAAGGTGCGCCTCAGCAAGGGCGTGCCGATGAAACACTAACAGGCGCTGCACCAAGCAAGTGCCGATTTTTCGACAGGGGATACAAGTAATGACGCAGCTTCGACAAGCGCTCATCGGATTCGCACTGGTCACAACCTCAGCGATCGCCCAGCAACCTGCACCGAATACACCGATCGACCGGGTCAAAATCACCGATAACGAACTGAGCTGCGTACAGATTCACGGCGAAATCGGCGACATGGACAAGATTGTTGCGGAGTCCAAAGTCTCCGAGGACAAGGGTCGCACTTCCGCAACTGCCGCCGGCGCCGCCGGCACCGCGGCCGAAGTCGCGGGTCGTACCGGGCTGTTCGGTGCGTTCGGCGGTGTTGCCGGTGCGCTGTTCGGACAGGTGGCTACCCAGACTGCTGCCGGTGCTGTGCAACAGACTTCCGCGCAGTCGGCGCAACAGGCGGCCGAACGCGCCAAACAGGCGCAGGCCCGCAAGGAGCATCTGACAGGATTGTTTCTGGCGAAGGACTGCAAGGCCTCTGATCTGAATGCGCCGGGCAAAACGCTCAGCGGCACCGAAATGCAGAAACTGGCAGCCGCTGCGCCTGCTGCGGATGCAGGCGCGCCTCCGCCGCCCGCCGATGCCCAGGGCGCGAGCGCGCTGGTGACTCAGGTGGCCGGTACAGCCAAATCAGGGTTGTCGCCCGTTGAGCTGGGGATCGGCCCGGGAATGGATTTCGGAACCCTGGCCGCGCGCGGACAGAAAGTGGCGGTAGCCGGCTATCGGGTGGCATTCGTGGTGCGCAACAGCGCCAGTGCTTACGCGGGTTCCGGCGTGGCCAATATTGGCCAGTCCACCGGTTACAACCGTACGATCACGCAGGCGCAGAACAAGAAAATCGAAGTCGGTCTGATGAATGTTAACCGACAACTGATGCAGGCAATCACGGATCAGCTTTACGCGGATTTTGTTGAACGGTTGAAGGCGGCCGGTAAAACCGTTGTCGCGCAGGATGAGCTGCTGAAAGCGACCTCGTTTGCGAAACTCGAACGGACGGAAGCGCCCGCCAACGAGCCCTATACCGTCAGTCCGACCGGGGATGCACGTCATTACCTGGTGTTTGCACCAACGGGGATGCCGCTTTATTTCATCGCCGGTGAATCACTCGGTGACAAAGGGCCGTTTTCGCAAACCAACAACAAAGTGCTTGGCGAGATTTCGAAAGAGATCAATTCCGTTCTGCTGATCCCGCAGGTGGTCGTTGATTTCGCTGAAGTGGAAAGCTCGGGACGCAGTAATTTCCGCAGTAACGCCCACGTCGATGCCAAGCCTGGCATTGCGCTGGTTCCCATGCATACGATTGTCTGGGCTGCGCATGCCAACAACCCGATCATTACCGAAATGGGGTCGCGACGACTGGAGAAGGTAGTCGCTTTTCCCGGCGACTATGCGACGGTGAAACAGGTCGACAACTTCAATACTGCGGGGCTGGCCAATTCACTGACTATGGCCACCGGCTTGCAGGGCGTACAGCATTTTTCCGAGAAACGCGCCTATGTGGCCGACCCCGGCCGGTTCTCCGAGTTTGTGCTGAAGGGCGGGTTTTCGGCCAACCAGTCATTCATTGCTCTGGCGACAGCAAAGTAAACGGCCGGGGTCCGGCGACAGACCTGCCTGCTCCACTTTCATCGGCAGGATCGCCATCTGCATGCCTTGAATTTCAGGGCATGCCAGCCGAGGGGAATCGTGGTGTCTGCTCACCGGCTGCGCCGATGAGCATCCCCCCAACGCTTACTCCACCTTCATCGGCAATATAACCATCTGCATGCCCTCAAGATGCAGCCGCTGCTGCATGGCCAGCGCTGTTTGATTGTGCAACCAGCGGGTGAAGAAGTTGTCATGCACGAAGATCAGCTTTGACGCAAAAAACACACTGTTCGGGAAGTCGCGGGAAATCTGTTCCGTGAGCTTGAGCAGTTCCTCAACCGGTTCGGTGCCGAAGGCGCAGTAGGATTTTGCCGCGAGGTCATGGGTGTGGCAGAAGTTTTCGTAATAACGCAGCGAGTTTTCGATTTCGTACTGCAGCGTACGTAACGCCCCCGGTCCGTCGTAGCGCTGGGCGTCGATTTCACCGACGCTGACAAACACGAAATTACGGAAGTGTCCGGGGAACAGGCGCTGCACCCAGAGCATCGCGTGCATGCCGACGCCGCGGTTTTTGCCGACGAAGAATACCGCTGTCGGTTTTTGTGGATCGGGCTGCGGCGGATTGGCGACTTCCTCCAGGGGCTTGCCGCTGGAGAACAGGCCGTCGATCTTGCGCAACTGTTCACGGGTTTCCTCGTAATGCCAGCGGATGGTTGCGCACAGGGCGATGACGCCGCCGGTGATCAGCAGTGTGACCCAGCCGCCTTCGTTGAATTTTCCGAAAATCAGAACCAGCAGGATGCCGCCCGTGACAAAAAAGCCGAGCGCCGACAGCGCCAGCCGGCCACGCCAGTTCGGCGCTGAGCGGCGGTTTTTGACCCAGTACAGGCAAAGGCCCCACAGCGCGATCGAAAACGTCAGGAACACATTGATGCTGTAGAGCACCACCAGCAGCGCAACGCTGCCCTGGCTCCACAGCAGTACCACCAGCGCTGCCGCACCCATCAGCACGACGCCGTTTTGCGTCACCAGCCGGCTCGACAGCTGGCGGAATTGTCGGGGTACCCAGGAGTCCGCCGCCATGTTGGCGAGTACTGCGGGGCCGCCGAGGAAGCCGGTATTGGCGGCGACGAACAGCAGTCCGGCCTCGAGGATCAGCACCACCAGCAAAGCACCCTGGTTGATGGCGACACTGCCCAGATCAAAGTCGTCAATGATCGCCTTGAACACGGTGGCGTTCAGCGTCTGGCCGGGCGTTTTCACGGCATCCCACAGCATGTAAAGCACCAGGATGCCGCCCGCGGTGAAGGCCAGCGAGGTCGCCATATAGAACATCGTCCACTTGCCGGTGCGCACACGCGGTTCGGCCAGTGTGTTGATGTTGTTGGAGACGGCCTCAAGACCGGTATAGGTGCCGCCACCGTGGGAGTAGGCGAACAGCAATGTGGCGGCAACAAACATCCAGCCTGACTCTTTCGCCATCACCGCGGTTTCACCCAGCGTCGCCGGGATCAGTTGCGGCAGACGGTCGGCGTGGGCGTAAATTCCCCAGCCGATCAGGGCGATGTGGACGATGACGAAGCCGACAAAAATCGGCAGCAGGATCTTGATGGCTTCTTTAATGCCGCGCAGATTGATGGTCAGCAACAAGCCGACCAGCAGCATGGCGAACGCGACTTTCCAGCCATGCCAGTCCAGCGGCAACAGACTGAACACGGCGTCGGCACCGCTGGCCACCGAAATGGCAATGGTCAATACATAGTCGACAATCAGCGCCGAGCCCGAGACCAGCCCGGCACGGGGCCCGATCAGCTGGGTGGCAACCTTGTAGCCGCCCCCGCCGTTCGGGAACAGTTCGATGACCTGGTTGTAGGCCAGCGAGATGATGAATACGGTGAGCACCGTGGCCGCGGCCAGATACAGGCCGAGCTGGGTATGTGTGCCCAACGCGAGATAGGCTTCCTCCGGACCGTAACAGGCAGAAGACAATCCGTCGGCGCCGAGGCCGACCCAGGCAAAAAACGCGACCAGCGCGATATGCCGGCGTGTTTCGGGATTCATCGGATCGCGCGGGGCGCCGATGACGATGTCGCGCAGTTTGTGGGTGTGGGCCAAAGGGGGCGTCAGGGATTGTCAGACCGCAGCGGTGTTCCGTTCCGGTATCCGGACGGCGCTGTTGGGGCGGACGATCAGGGTGATTGCGTTGACCTGCAAGTCGGTGATGAAGTGCGGGACAGTGGATGCGCGTTGAAATATCGCGGGTTGCGCTTCATGATAGCGCAGTTTAATTGCCCCAGCCAGAAAGCGCAGGAGTCACGCATGAGAAAAAAAACCATCCATACCGACCACGCACCGAAAGCGATCGGCACTTACTCACAGGCGGTGCGCTGCGGCGACACGGTTTATATGGCGGGCCAGATCGGTCTTGATCCGTCGACCATGCAGATGGTTGATGGTATCGAGGCGCAGATTCATCGCGTGTTCAAAAACCTGCAGGCGGTGGCTACCGCGGCCGGCGGCACGCTGGACGACTGCGCCAAGGTCAATGTCTACCTGACCGATCTCGGCCATTTCGCCAAGGTCAACGAAATCATGGCCGGTTATTTTCACGAGCCTTATCCCGCGCGCGCCGCCGTCGGCGTAGCCGGCCTGCCGCGCAATGCGCTGGTTGAAGTCGATGCGGTGATGACCCTCTAGTGACCCGCGGCGGCATCAACAGCGGAGCACCTTCGGCATGACGCGCGCCCGCGCCGCGCCGGCGCCGGACGCCACCCAACCGTCGTTATCGGGTTTGAGCAAGGCGATTGTCGAAAAACTCGGCAAGCTAGGCGTCGCGCGCAAATTCGATCTGGTGCTGCACTTGCCGCTGCGTTACGACGACGAGACGGCCCTGTGCCCCATTGCCGACGTGATGCCAGGCGAAGAATTGCAGGTGCAGGGGACCGTCACCGACTGCGATATCAAATTCCGTCCGAAACGCCAACTGGTGTGTCGCATCGCCGATGACAGCGGTGAAGCGCTGACGCTGCGATTCCTCAATTTCTACGGCAGCCAGGTCAAGCTGCTCGCCGTCGGCAATGTCATTCGCGCCTACGGTAACGTCAGGCTCGGTCATTTCGGTGCGGAAATGGTGCATCCGCGGTTTCGCGTGGTGTCCGGTGAAATGCCGGTTGCGCAGTCACTGACACCGGTTTATCCGGCCACCGCGGGCATGGGGCAGGACACGCTGCGTCGACTGATCGCGCGCGCGCTGGCTGACGAGTCGCTGGCCGATACCTTACCGGAACCATTGCTTGAATCGCTTGGCCTTCCGGCTTTCGCCGCCGCAGTAAAACTGCTGCACAACCCGCCGCCGGATATCGCACAGGCGACATTGCAGGGCCGTACGCATCCGGCGTGGCGGCGCATGAAATTTGATGAATTGCTGGCCCAGCAGTTGTCGATGCGTGTGCATTACCAGCGCCGTCGCGCTGCCGGCGCGCCGGTGTTGCGCGTACGCGGCAATCTGGTCAGCGCAATGCTCGCGAGCCTGCCGTTTCAACTGACGTCAGCGCAGAACAAGGTACTGGCGCAGGTGCGTGGCGATCTCGGCCAGTCGCATCCCATGCAGCGTTTGCTGCAGGGGGATGTCGGCAGCGGCAAGACGGTGGTTGCGGCGCTGGCGGCGGTGCAATGCATCGAAAACGGTTATCAGGCGGCAGTGATGGCCCCCACCGAAATCCTCGCCGAGCAGCACTACCGCAAATTTGCAGAATGGCTGGAACCGCTGGGGCTGAAGGTGGCATGGCTGTCCGGAAGCCTTAAAAAATCCGATAAAAAACAATCGCTTGCAGATATCGCTGCAGGCGAGGCAGTCATTGCTGTGGGCACCCACGCCTTGTTCGAAGATGAAGTTGTGTTCAAGAACCTGGGCCTTGCCATCATCGACGAGCAGCACCGCTTCGGCGTACACCAGCGCCTGGCCTTACGCATGAAAGGCAGCAAACCCAACAAGGGCGCGCAGCCGCATCAGCTGATGATGAGTGCGACACCGATTCCACGCACGCTGGCGATGAGTTATTACGCCGACCTTGATGTGTCGGTGATCGACGAACTGCCGCCGGGCCGCACACCGGTGGTGACCAAACTGGTGGCGGAAGAGCGCCGCGACGAAGTGATCCAGCGCGTGCGCGATGCCTGCGTCGAAGGCCGTCAGGCCTACTGGGTGTGTCCGCTGATCGAGGAATCGGAAACGCTGCAGTTGCAGACCGCCCTTGATACCTACGCCCATTTGCAGCAGACCTTTCCCGAGCTCGGTGTCGGCCTGGTTCATGGGCGGATGAAGGCTGCGGAGAAACAGCAGGTGATGGCCGCGTTCAAGGCAGGCGAAGTGCAACTGCTGGTGGCGACTACGGTGATCGAGGTCGGCGTCGATGTGCCCAACGCTTCGCTGATGGTGATTGAACACGCCGAACGCATGGGCCTGTCCCAGCTGCACCAGCTGCGCGGCCGCGTTGGCCGCGGTGCGGCGGAGAGCGCCTGCGTGCTGTTGTATCAGACACCGTTGTCGCCGATGGCGAAAGAGCGGTTGAAAGTGATTTACGAAAACACCGACGGCTTTGAAATCGCCCGGCAGGATCTGCAGTTGCGCGGACCCGGTGAATTGCTCGGTGCACGGCAGAGCGGGGTGCCGATGCTGCGTTTTGCCGATCTGGCGCTGGATCTGGATTTGCTGGATGCGGCGCGGGATGCGGCGGAAGTGTTGTTGCGGGATGCGCCGGAGGTGGCCAAGGCGCATTTGGCGCGATGGCTTGGCGGGCGGAACGAGTATCTGAAGGTTTGAGGAATCGGGGGATGGCGGTGTTTCAACTTCGATGGCTAGGCCCCGCGAAGTTGTCTGGTTTTGAATCCCCTGAAAAGGCAAAAGCGTCATTGTTGATGCGATAATTCCAATTCAACAAAAACCACAAACCGTGAACACCATCCCCCGAGATCCCCACTGGTGCGCTGCACCGGTCGCCGCCGGCCCTTTACGCCGCTGGCTGACGGACCGTGGTTCGCTGACCGCAAGGCTGGAGCGGCATGCAGGGGAAATCAAGGTCAGGGTGCTGTTCCAGGGTTTGCGCCGCGTGAATCGGGATGAGGCTTTTCTGTTTGCATCGCCGTTTACTCGCGTTCTGGTGCGCGAAGTGCTGTTGATGCATGGAAGCAAGCCGCTGGTCTTCGCGCATACGGTAGTGGCGCCGGGCGCGCTGCGCGGTGCATGGCGCAGCGTTACCGCGCTCGGCACACGACCGCTCGGGGCCGCGCTGTTCGCCGATCCACGCATTGCGCGTTTTCCTTTGCGCCAGAAAAAACTGCCGCTGTCGCATCCGCTGCAGCGCCGCGCCGCGACACAATTGAAAAAACAGCCGCCGCCGTTGTGGGCGCGCCGTTCGATTTTCGCCGCCGGCAATTCGCCTATACTGGTCAGCGAAGTATTCCTTCCTGCGATATACGACCTGTGAACCCTGCACTGACGCTGAAGGATCGACTCAACGCCTATGAGCGGCTGATGCGGCTCGACAAGCCGATAGGCATTTTGCTGCTGCTGTGGCCGACGCTGTGGGGACTGTGGTTCGCGTCGGCGGGCCTGCCGCAGCTGGATGTGCTGCTGATCTTTGTTACCGGCACAGCGCTGATGCGTTCCGCAGGCTGCGTGGTCAATGATTTTGCCGACCGCAACTTTGATCCCCACGTCGAGCGCACCAGGGATCGGCCGATTGCCGCCGGCGTGATCCAGCCGAAGGAAGCCCTGATACTGGCGGCCGTGCTGATGCTGTGTGCTTTTGTGCTGGTGCTGTTTCTCAGTGCGCTGACCATCAAGCTGGCGTTTGTCGCAGCGGCGATTGCGGTGATTTATCCCTTCGTGAAGCGGGTGTTTCCGCTGCCGCAGGCCTGGTTGGGCGTGGCTTTCGGTTTCGGCATTCCAATGGCTTATGCGGCGGTATGGAAGGCGCTGCCGCTGGTGGGCTGGCTGCTGTTGCTGGCGACGGTGTTCTGGGCGATTGCCTATGACACGGAATATGCGATGGTGGACCGTGATGACGATCTGAAGATCGGGGTCAAATCCTCCGCCATCCTGTTTGGCCGTTACGATGTGCTGGGGGTGCTGACGGCACATGCGTTGTTTCTCGGGATGATGACCGGGATCGGCTGGTGGCAATTGCGCGGGCCATTTTATTTTGCCGGCCTGACCATCGCGTCGGTGCTGGTGGTGTATCAATATTTTCTGATCCGGAACCGCAGCCGAGAGGGTTGTTTCCGGGCCTTCCTCAACAATAACTGGGTGGGCTGCGTCATCTTTGTCGGCATCGCGATCGACTGGTGGCTGAACCCGCAGGTGCTGCTATGAGTTATCGGGATTTGCGCGACTTCATCGCCGGGCTGGAGCGTGATGGCCAGTTGAAACGCATCACTGTCGAAGTCGATCCGAAACTGGAGATGACCGAGATCTGTGATCGCGTGCTGAAGCAGGGCGGTCCTGCGCTGCTGTTCGAGAAGCCCAGGGGCTACGCCATGCCGGTGCTGGGCAATCTGTTCGGCACGCCGCACCGCGTGGCACTGGGCATGGGTCGCGATTCTGTCGCGGCGCTGCGGGAGCTCGGTCAGGTGCTGGCGCAGCTGAAACAACCCGAACCGCCGAAAGGCCTGAAGGACGCCTGGGACAAACTGCCGCTGCTGCGGCAGATCATGTCGATGCAACCGAAACTGGTGCGCGATCCGGTATGCCAGGAACAGGTGTGGGAAGGTGATGATGTGGATCTGGCGAAGCTGCCCATCCAGACCTGCTGGCCCGGCGACATCGGCCCCTTGCTGACCTGGGGTTTGACGGTGACACGCGGCCCGAACAAGACGCGGCAGAACCTCGGCATTTATCGCCAGCAGGTGATCGGCCGCAACCGCCTGATCATGCGCTGGCTCGCGCATCGCGGCGGCGCACTCGATTACCGCGACCATTGCCTCGCGCATCCGCGCGAGCCTTTCCCGGTGGCCGTGGCGCTCGGTGCTGATCCGGCGACGATGCTCGGTGCGGTGACGCCGGTGCCGGATTCATTGTCGGAATACCAGTTCGCCGGTTTGCTGCGCGGTGAAAAAACCGAAATCGCGCAATGTATTACGCATGACCTGAAGGTGCCGGCAAGAGCGGAGATCGTGCTCGAAGGCCATATCCATCCCAACGACACCGCGCTTGAAGGCCCCTTCGGTGATCACACGGGTTATTACAACGAGCAGGATCGTTTCCCCGTATTCACGGTCGAGCGCATCACGCTGCGCCGTGATCCGATCTATCACTCGACATACACCGGCAAGCCGCCGGATGAACCCGCGGTGCTCGGTGAGGCGCTGAATGAAGTCTTCGTCCCCTTGCTGGTGCAGCAGTTTCCGGAAATCGTCGATTTTTATCTGCCGCCCGAAGGATGTTCGTACCGCGTCGCCTGCGTCAGCATCAAAAAACAGTATCCGGGTCATGCCAAGCGCGTGATGTTCGGCATCTGGAGTTTCCTGCGCCAGTTCATGTACACCAAGTTCATCATCGTCACTGATGACGACGTCAATGTGCGTGACTGGAAGGAAGTGATCTGGGCGATGACCACGCGTGTCGATCCCAAGCGCGACACGCTGATCGCTGAAGCGACGCCGATCGATTATCTGGATTTCGCCAGCCCGGTTGCAGGTCTGGGTTCGAAGATGGGTATTGATGCCACCAACAAGTGGCCGGCGGAAACCAGCCGCGAGTGGGGCACGCCGATTGCGATGAGTGATGAAGTAAAGAAGAAGGTGGACGCCATGTGGAGTCAGTTGGGGCTTTCCTGATGGCCGCAACGAAATGGCTGTAAATCGGACTGTCGTCGCCACCTGTCGATGAGCGCAATCCTTCTCCTCAAACTATTGATCGTCCCTGCGCTGATCGCGCTGGTGACACTGGCCGGACGACGCTGGGGTCCGGCGGTGGCCGGTTGGTTGTCGGCATTCCCGGTCGTTGCCGGGCCGATCCTGTGGTTCATCGCGATGGAGCAGGGTGCGGCCTTTGCCGCACAAGCGGCGGTAGGTACGCTTTCCGCCGTGCTGGCGATACTGGCTTTCGGTTTGAGTTACGCCTGGGCGGCCACGCGGTATCCCTGGCCGGTAAGTCTGCCGCTGGCCTATATCGGCTACGCCGCAGCCGTCGCTGTGCTGGACCTGTGCAATGTCACTTCTCTGCTGGTTGCGGGTCTCGTGGTCATGGCGGGATTGTGGTTCGCGCCGCGGTTATATCCCGTATTGCGGCCATCGAAAACGGCGCCAT
>JBIIZE010000302.1:0-3493 GCA_044346435.1 Burkholderiales bacterium | reverse complement strand
AGGCAATCAGCACGTCGCCATGGCCAACATCGAATTCCGGATGACCGGAGGGCACGCGGCGGTTCAGATCATCGGCAGGACGGGCGTAGCCGTTTTTGTCGGTCGGCGCCGAGAACAGTGCATCAAAGCCGCGACCGAGGTCGGGCAGGTTGACGCGATCCTGCGGACGCTTCGGGCCGGACAGGCTGGGTACGATGGTGTCGAGGTCGAGTTCGATGACTTCGGTGTAATCGATGTCGCCTTTTTTCGGCATGCCGAACATGTTCTGGGCTTTGTAATAAGCCTCGATCGCCGAAACCAGTTCCGGCTCACGACCCGTGGTGCGGAAGTAGTCGACGGTTTTTTCATCCACGGGGAAGTAGCCCATGGTGGCGCCGTATTCCGGCGCCATGTTGGCGACCGTGCAGCGGTCGGCGGCCGTCAGGTTGCTGGCGCCTTCGCCGAAGAACTCGACGAATTTGCCGACGACCTTGGCTTTACGCATCAGTTCGGTGACGGTCAGTGCGAGGTCGGTTGCGGTAACGCCTTCACGCAGTTTACCGGTGAGGTTGCAGCCGACGACATCAGGGGTCAGGAATGCATTGGGCTGGCCGAGCATGCCGGCTTCGGCTTCAATGCCGCCGACGCCCCAGGCCACGATGCCGATGCCGTTGACCATGGTGGTGTGCGAGTCCGTGCCGAAAACGGTGTCCGGGAACCACACACCGTCTTTCTCCCAGACGCCGCGCGACAGGTGTTCCATATTGATCTGGTGGATGATGCCGTTGCCGGGCGGAACCACGCGCACGGTTTCAAAAGCACCCTGGGCCCATTTGACGAAGCGATAACGCTCGGCGTTGCGCTTGAATTCGATTTCCTGATTGGCCTGTACGGCGTCCGGACGGTTGAAGACGTCGATTTCGACCGAGTGATCGACAACGACGTCAACCGGCACCAGCGGCTCAATTTTGCCGGGCGCCATGCCTTGGCGTTGTGCAGCGGCGCGCATCGCCGAGAGGTCATTCAGTGCGCCGAAGCCGATCAGATCCTGCAGCACGATACGCACGACCACAAACGGGATCTCCGTGGTGCGCGCGCCTTTGGCCTGCCAGGCGGCCAGTGCCTTGACGTGTTCTTCAGTGACGCGCTTGCCGTCGCAGTGGCGCACCAGTGCTTCCAGCACGACGCGGATCGAGCGCGGCAGGCGGGAGATTTTGCCGAGGCCGGCAGCTTCGAGCACGGCGAGGTTATGGTATTTGCCGGTCTTGCCGGGGCAAGGGGTGAATTCCTTCAGGGTCTTGAACGTATCGTTTGCCATTTGGATTTTCCTAAGGTGGGACGAATACTCAAACGGCGCATTTAGCGCCGTTTGAGTTGTTTCTTTAGTTAAGCAGCTGCCATCAGTTCGCGCAGGACGAACGGGAGGATGCCGCCGTGCTTGAGGTATTCCACCTCGATCGGCGAATCGACGCGCAGCGTGACGGTCACGTTTTGCGTGCTGCCGTCCTTGCGATGGATCACCAGCGTCACGTCCTGCATCGGCTTGACGTTGCCGCCTTCCACGCCGATCAGGTCATAGGTCTCTTCACCGGTAATGCCCAGCGACTGCACGCTGTCATTGCCTTTGAACTGGCAGGGCAGCACACCCATGCCGACGAGGTTGGAGCGGTGAATCCGCTCGTAGCCGCGGGCGACGATGACCTTGATCCCGAGCATCTGGGTGCCTTTGGCCGCCCAGTCACGCGAAGAGCCCGTGCCGTATTCTTCGCCGCCGAACACGAACAAGGGGGTCTTGTCCTTCTGGTAGCGCATCGCGGCATCAAAAATCTGCATCTTGTCGCCGCCCGGCTGGAAGTGAGTCACACCACCTTCGGAACCGGGAACCATCAGGTTCTTGATCCGCGGATTGGCGAATGCACCACGCACCATCACTTCGTGGTTGGTGCGGCGTGAGCCGAAGCTCGACAGATCGGTGCTGCCGGCAGCGACCAGCCAGTCACCGGCCAGCGTGCCCTTGCGGATCGGGGCCACCGGGCTGATGTGGTCGGTAGTCAGCTTGTTGCCGAAGATGCCGAGTGCACGGCCGCCTTTGACGTCGGTGATTTTCGGCAGTTCTTTTTTGAAGCCTTCGAACAGCGGCGGTTCGAGCAGGTAGGTCGACTTGTTGTCCCACTGGAACAGCGCGCCCTTGGCTTCCGGAATCGCGTCCCACAGGTCTTTGGCGCCGTCGAGGTTGCTGTATTCGCGCTTGAAGTTTTCGGGATTGGTCGCGAACTTCATGACTGCGTCCACTTCAGCGCCGGTGGGCCACAGGTCTTTCAGGAATACCGGTTTGCCGTCCTTGTCGTTGCCGAGCGGATCGGTTTCGACGTTTTTCAGGATCGTGCCGGCCAGCGCAAAAGCAACGACCAGCGGCGGGCTCATCAGGAAGTTGGCTTTCAGGCTCTGGTGAACACGGGCTTCGAAGTTACGGTTGCCGGAGAGCACGGCCGCGGAGATCACGTCATTTTTGACGATCGAATCTTCAAGGTCCTTGTCGAGCGGACCTGCAAGACCCATACAGGTGGTGCAGCCGTAGGCGACGACGTAGAAGCCCAGTTGCTCGAGGTAGGGCAGCAGGCCGGAGTCTTTCAGATAGGCAGTAACCACCTTGGAGCCGGGCGCCAGCGAGGTTTTCACGCGCGGGTGGATCTTCATGCCTTTTTCAACGGCCTTTTTCGCCAGCAGGCCGGCAGCCAGCAGCACCCAGGGGTTGGAGGTGTTGGTGCAGGAAGTGATTGCAGCAATGCCGATGTCGCCGTGGCCGACGTCACCGATTGCTGCATTGGCGACGGGGAAGCGCTTGGCCATATCCGCCGCGGGCTTGTTGTAGCCGCTTTCCGCAACAGGCTTCGAGAACAACTCGGTGAAGCGCGCCTTGATGCCTTCGAGGTTGATGCGGTCTTCCGGCTGTTTCGGGCCGGAGACGCTGGGGCGCACGGTCGACAGATCTAGTTCGACGACTTGCGAGTAATCGATGTCGCCTTTTTTCGGGATACCGTACATGCCTTGCGCCTTGAGGTAGGATTCGATGGCGTCGCAATGTTCTTCACGGCCGGTCATGCGGTAGTAGGCGAGCGAGGTGTCATCAATCGCGAAGAAGCCGCAGGTCGCGCCGTAGTCCGGTGACATGTTGGCGACAGTCGCGCGGTCGGTTGCCGACAGCGACGCAGCACCTTCACCGAAGTATTCAACGAATTTGCCGACAACCTTGGTCTTGCGCAGCAGTTCGGTGACGGTCAGCACGAGATCGGTTGCGGTGACACCTTCACGCAGTTTGCCGGTCATGTGCACGCCGACAACGTCCGGCGTCAGGAAGTAGTAGGGCTGGCCGAGCATGCCGGCTTCCGCTTCAATGCCGCCCACGCCCCAGGCCAGAATGCCGATGCCGTTGACCATCGTGGTGTGCGAGTCGGTGCCGACGGTGGAGTCGGGATAGTAGACGCCGTTCTTTTCCCAGACGCCGCGCGACAGG
>JBIIZE010000301.1:0-3501 GCA_044346435.1 Burkholderiales bacterium | reverse complement strand
ATTCACCAGAAGGCTTTCGCTGGGCAAACCTTCGATCGCACCGTACACAAGGGCGATCTGACCGGTATCGAAATCATCAACCGCCTCGCCGAACAGGTGTGGGCGCGTGGCATCAACCGGCTGGAAGAACACCGCGCCGTCGAGTTCATCAAGAACAAGGACGGTTCTGCGGTTTCCGGTGTGCTGATGATCGACATGCGCAGTGGCGAGTTCACGTTTGTGCAGGCGCAGGCCGTGTTGCTGGCCACCGGCGGCGGTCCGACGATGTACAAGTACCACACGCCCTCCGGCGACAAGAGCTGCGACGGCATGGCGATGGCGATGCGCGCCGGCCTCCAGTTGCGCGACATGGAGATGGTGCAGTTCCACCCGACCGGACTGATCGCCGGCATGGACACGCGCATTACCGGCACCATCATCGAAGAGGGGCTGCGCGGCGCCGGGGGTTACCTGCTCAATGGTGACGGCGAGCGTTTCATGCACAAGTACGATCCGCGCAACGAACGCGCGACGCGTGACATCGTCAGCCGCGGCATGTTCGAGGAGATGCGCGCCGGTCGCGTCGGTCCGCGCGGCGGCCTCTATATCACCATGCGCCATCTCGATCCGGTGATGGTGCGCAAGGAATTCAAGGGCATGGTCGAGCGCTGTGCCGACTGCGGCTTTGATCTGGTTGGCGGTCTCGCCGACGTGGTGCCGACCGCGCATTACATGATGGGCGGGGTGGTGTTCAAAACGGATTGCACCACCGATCTCCACGGCCTGTTTGTTGCCGGTGAAGATTCCGGCGGTGTACACGGCGCCAACCGGCTCGGCGGCAACGGTGTGGCCAACTCCACGGTGTTCGGCGGTATTGCCGGCGATGTGATGCCGGGCTGGGTCAAGGCCAATGGCGAGTTCCGCGCGCCCGACCAGGAAGCGATTGATGCGGCAATTGCCCGTTGCCAGGCACCGCTGTCGCGCAAAGGCGGCGATATGAATGCCATCCGTGAGCAGCTCTATAACGTAATGTGGGATGACGTCGGCATCGTGCGCGATGCGGCATCTCTGGTGCGCGCCGAGGGCTTGCTGGATGAACTCGATGCGCAACTGGATGCGGTCGGCGTCAACGGTTCGACGCTGGCTTTCAACCTGACCTGGCATGACTGGCTCAACCTGAAGAACCTGGTCATGGTGTCGAAGTCGATCCGCTTTGCAGCCATGGCCCGAGAGGATTCACGCGGGGCCCACTTCCGCGCTGACCATCCCGATGTCCGTGACCTCGAGAACTCGCGCTATACCTGCGTCGGCTGGCAGGATGGCCGTTTCAACATCGAAACACGGCCGGTCAAATTCACCCGGGTCAAACCCGGCGAGTCGCTGCTGACGGCAGACTGAGCCGGCGTCAGCAGCTGCTGTTTGATTTTTCCGGGCCGGCGGGGGAGACTGCCGGTCCGGAATTACATAAAACCAGTTTTCGAGGAGACATCATGGCCCGTTCCATTTCGCTAGGTATCGCATTGACCGCGGCTTTTGCCGGCGCGTTTGCAGCAGCCCCCTCGTATGCGCAGGAGTTCCCGACGCGCAGCATCCGCATGGTGCTGCCGTTCCCGGCCGGGGGCGGCAGCGATCTGGTGGCGCGCATCATTGCGCAGAAATATTCGCAGCAACTGGGCCAGCAGGTGATTGTCGACAACCGCGCAGGCGCCAGCGGCAATATTGCTGCCGACATTGTGGCCAAGGCGCCCGGCGACGGTTATACGGTGTTTTTTGCCAACTCCTCGATCTCGATCAGCCCCGCAATCTACAAAAAGCTGAGCTTCGATCCGGTCAGGGATTTTGCGCCGATTTCGATGGCTTCGTCCTACCCCTTCGTCCTGGTTGCGCATCCGGCGCTGCCGGTGAAGACGGTCAAGGATCTGGTCGCGCTCGCCAAGGGAAAACCCAACACGCTGGACTATTCCTCGGCCGGCACCGGAACCATGTCGCATATGGCGATGGAAATGTTGCGTGTCAAAACCGGCACCCGCATCACCCATCTTCCGTACAAGGGCGCAGCGCCGGCAACGGTGGCTTTGCTGACCGGTGAAGCGCAGGTGGCCTTTGTGGTGATGCCGGTGGCTGCGCCACACATTGCCTCGAATCGCCTGCGTGGTCTGGGTGTGGCGGACAAGGTCCGTTCTGCCGTCGCGCCCAATGTGCCGACGATGATTGAAGGCGGCGTGGCCGATCACGTGGCCGTGCAGTGGAATGGCCTGCTGGTACCGTCGAAAACGCCGCCGGCCATCCAGGAAAAGCTCTACAAGGAATGGGTTGCCGCGGTGAAATCACCGGAAGTCGTGCAGCGTATCCGCGCCGAAGGTGCCGAACCCAGCGGCAACACGCCGGCGGAATTTACGGCGTTTTTCCGGGCGGAAGCCGCCAAGTGGGCGGACGTCGCCAAACAATCCGGAACCACGGTGGATTGATCGTATGCCGGTACTGTCGATTGCGGAGTTGACCGGACTCGCCGCGCACGCGTTAAAGCGCGCCGGGGCGTCCAAGGCCATGGCCGATGCGACGGCGCAGGCATTGGTGGCTGCGGAAGCCGAAGGACTGTCAGGTCACGGCCTGTCCCGTGTCGCACTGTATGCGCAGCATCTGCGAGAAGGCCGTGCCGATGGCAAGGCCAAGCCGAAGATCATTCGCAAGAATGGCGCCACCTGCCTGATCGACGCCGGCGGTGGGTTGGCGTTTCCTGCAGCGGCCCTCGCGGTCAATGAAGCGATCAAACGCGCCAAAAAATACGGTGTGGCATTTGTCGGTGTGACCAACAGCCATCATTTCGGCGCCGCGGCGTACCATCTGGCTGCGATTGCCGATGCCGGGATGACCGGTATCGCACTGACCAATTCACCGTCTGCAATCAACGCATGGGGTGGCAGCAAGGCGTTTTTCGGAACCAATCCGATTGCCGCGATTTTTCCGCGCAAGAACGCGCAGCCGATTGTTGTTGATCTGTCGCTGACCGAAGTGACGCGCGGCAAGATCATGCTCTATGCCAAGGAAAACAAGCCGATTCCGCTGGGCTGGGCGGTGGACCGCGACGGCAATCCGACGACCAGCGCGCAGGCCGCGCTGACCGGAAGCCTCACTGCCATCGGCGGCGTGAAAGGTACCGCACTGGCGCTGATGGTCGAAGCGCTGTGCGTGGCCCTGACCGGCGCTGCATTGAGTCATGAAAACGATTCGTACTTCGAGCCCGGCAACAAACCGCGCATCGGTCATGCACTCATAGTCATCAATCCCGAAGCGCTGGCAGGTGCCGACGTTTATTACTCGCGCATTGAAGACATGGTCGGGCAGATGCTGACCGATGCCGGTGTACGTCTGCCGGGGGCACGGCGTCATCAGGCGGTGGCGAAAGCGCAGGCCGAAGGCATCAGCCTTGCCGATGCCTTGCATCAGGAGTTGCTGAAGCTCGCTGGCCGCAGTCGCAAGAAGTGATATAAATAATTGTTTTTAAACAATAAATTTTGGCCG
>JBIIZE010000298.1:0-3532 GCA_044346435.1 Burkholderiales bacterium | reverse complement strand
GCCGAAAACACGAACTTGCCGCTGGTGATGTCGACCTGGCCGCCGCCGAAGTTGACCGCATAAAGACCGCGGTCTACTGAAGCGATGATTTCCGCCGGATCCTTGTCACCGTTGAGCATGTAAGTGTTGGTCATGCGCGGCATCGGCACGTGGGCATAGGATTCACGTCGCCCGTTGCCGGTGGGCGCAACGCCCATCAGCCGCGCGTTCAGTGAATCCTGGATGTAACCGCGCAGCACGCCATCTTCAATGAGGATGTTGTGCTGCGTCGGATTGCCCTCGTCATCCACATTGAGCGACCCGCGCCGGTTTGCGATGGTGCCGTCATCGACCACGGTGACTCCGCGCGCCGCAACCCGTTCGCCAACGCGGCCACTGAATGCCGAGGTGCCCTTGCGGTTGAAGTCGCCTTCAAGGCCGTGACCCACCGCCTCATGCAGCAGGATGCCCGGCCAGCCCGGTCCGAGGACCACGGTCATCGTACCCGCCGGCGCCGGACGCGCTTCGAGATTGGTCAATGCCTGATGCACGGCTTTCTGCGCGTAATCATTCAGCACGTCTTCGGTGAAATGCCCGTAATCAAAACGTCCGCCGCCGCCCGCGCTGCCCTGCTCGCGCCGGCCGTCGGCTTCAACAATCACCTGCAACGACAGGCGCACCAGCGGCCGCACATCGGCGGCCTGCATGCCGTCGCTGCGCGCCACCATCACCACTTCGTATTCACCGGCGAGCGCGGCCATGACCTGCGTCACCCGCGGGTCGATGCGTCGTGCGATACGCTCCAACCGCTCCAGCAAGGCCACCTTTTCCGGCGCACCGAGACTGGCCAGCGGATCCTGCGGTGCATAGAGCGTACGCAACTCGCCCTGGCGTGCAATGCCGGTACGGCCTTCACCGCCCTGACGTGCAATCGCGCGCGTCGCCTGCGCCGCTGATTGCAGCGCGTTGAAACTGATGTCGTCGGAGTAGGCAAACGCGGTTTTCTCGCCGCTGACCGCGCGTACGCCGACGCCCTGATCAATATTGAAGCTGCCGGATTTGACGATGCCTTCTTCCAGGCTCCAGGACTCGCTGCGCGAGTACTGGAAATAAAGATCCGCGTAGTCGACACGGTGGGCCATCATCTGCCCGAACACGGCCTGAAGACGCCCCTCATCCAGTGCATGGGGGGCCAGCAGGGTCGCACTGGCAGTTTCAAATATATTCGCGGATTTCATTATTTTCTCAATAAAAACAAATACTTACTTTATAACTCAGGATTTACTGCCAAGCGTTCGATGACTCAGCGCCGGCAAACTCCGGCGCAGACGTTGTATATGGGCACGATTCATCCCGGCAACAACCACCCCGGAACCGCGCGGCAGACGGTCGAGAATCACGCCCCAAGGGTCAACAATCATCGAATCCCCGTGGGTTTCCCGGCCATTGAGATGATAACCGCCCTGCGCCGGTGCCAGCACATAGGCCAGGTTTTCAATGGCGCGGGCGCGGATCAGGGTTTCCCAGTGCGCCTTGCCGGTGGTCTCCGTAAATGCCGACGGCACCAGGATCAGGTCAACCTCCCCCATCGCCCGATATAACTCGGGAAAGCGCAGGTCGTAACAGATCGACAGTCCGATACGGCCGAACGGTGTATCCAGGGCCACGACTTTTTTGCCGTGTTCAATCGTGGTCTCCTCCGAATAACGCTCATCCCCCATCTCGAATCCGAAAAGATGAATCTTGTCGTAACGGGCGACACACTTACCCTTGTCGTCGTAGACCATACTCGTGTTGAGCACTTTTTTCGGCGATGAGGCCACCAGCGGCACCGAGCCGCCGACGATCCAGATGCCATGCTTCTTCGCCGTCTCCGACAGGAATTCCTGGATCGGTCCACTGCCGAATTCCTCGCGCACCGCCACCTTGTCGGTGTCCTTCATTCCCATGATGCCGAAATACTCCGGCAGCGCGACCAGCTTCGCACCCTGCTTGACCGCCATCTCGATCAGCCACGCTGCTTCTTTCAGGTTCGAATCGACTCGCGGCCCGGATGCCATCTGCACCGCGGCGATTCGCGTCGTGCCGTCGTCCGGCTGGTCAGCATTCCTGCGCTGCGTTCTGGTCGAACGTAAACGTGTGCTCATCCTCCCTCCCCCTCAATCCACAATTTCAAGCCGTATCGTCGCTGCCGAAACATCTGCACGCAACTGCAAGCGCGCGCCTTCCACGGCAAGGGCCACCAGCCATGCGCGCAATTCCTCCGCCTGCAATTGTGCATCCGGCCGCATGCCATGCACGATCAGGAGCCGGGAGTCACTGCGCGACTGCAATGCGGCAACGGCCTGGCGCACTGCCGGCTGCGCCATCACCGCCTGCGCAGAACGTGGCCTGTCCCACAGTTCGGGGGCAAGGTCAGCCGCACCGGCATGACTGACAACAACAAACCACAAGGCAAAACCGGACAGCCTCATTGCGGCACCGTGGATACCGGCGGACGCTCCACCTTGTTCACCTGCGGATCGGTCCAGTTGCCGGTGACGTCATATTCGTACGATGCAATCTGGTCCAGCGGATCCTTCAACAGCTTCTGCGCCACAAACGCGGCAAGGCCGGCGACCGGACCGCCAATCAGCGCGCCCGCTACCGATACGGTATCGGAAAGCTGCGGGTTCACCTTCACACGCAAAACCTGCGTTTCCTTTGCAAGGTCCACCTGCCCGCTCATCACAATGCGTGCGGCCGGGCCGCTGATGCGCAGATTGTCCGTGCTCGCCACACCCTTGCTGACCTTGACCGCACCGACAATTTCATCAAAAGCCAGACCTTCGGAGAAGATATCGCGGAAATCAAGGGAAATCCGCCGCGGCAGCGACTGCAGGCTGAGAATGCCCAGCAGCTTGCCGATGCCCGGCTCCAGTTTTACGAATTGGCCCTTGCTTGCGTCAAGCACAAAATTGCCGGACAGCGACGGGAAATCAATGCGTTGCGGGCTGCCCGCCCACACCAGCGAACCCTCAATCTTGGCGGTGCCGCGACGCACCCCTTCCGGATACCCCAACCGCGCCAGATACTTGCCGATATCGACCACATCCAGCCGGACATTGACCTGGGTCGCCGGCTGGGTCAGCCAGGACTGCCAGGTACCGTCAAGATTCAATGTCCCGTCCGGATTAGCCAGTCGCAAGCGCTCGATTCGCCAGTCGCGCTGCTGCGGCGTCGCCTGCAGCTCCAGCTTGCCCAGCGCGCGTTCGCCGAGCTGAAAATCATCAACGATCACGTCCAGCGCGGGCAGCTCCGGCGGTTTTGCATCGGCTGCCGCGACAATGACCGGCCCGGCAGCTTCATCGCGAACCGGCAGCGCCAGCCGCCGCAATCGCGCCGTCAAACGCCCCTTGCCCTGCGAACGCCAGGTCGCTGCACCCTCGACATCACGCCCCTTTACGTTCAATTGCAGCACACCGGCCTGCTGGTTAGCCGTGATCGCCAGCGCGGCAAATCGGCGGCCAAACCAGTCCAGTTCGCCGATCCGTACATCGGCCGAATTCAGCGT
>JBIIZE010000297.1:0-3547 GCA_044346435.1 Burkholderiales bacterium | reverse complement strand
GATCCTTCCCGAGCAATCTCACGGCGATGGTTTTCGGCATGAAGGAAAAGGCGCAGTTCACCGTCGAGAACGAAAAGGAAATCAGCAAGGCGCCGAAAGTCGAATTCAACAAGCCGGCCGCACCTGCGGCGCCGGCTGCACCGTCCAGCCCGCCCAATGAATACACGGTGCCTGCCGCCAAATAATTCATGCAGTACCTGATGCAGTGGCGGGTGTGGGTGGTGGCTGTCGGGCTGGGCATTGCCCTGCATGCCGGCGCCGCCGGCGTGGAAATCCCTGCGCTCAAAACGCGGGTGACCGACACTACAGGCACTCTGCCTGCGCAAAAAATCGCGCAACTCGAACAGAAGCTGGCCGCCTTCGAGCAGGAAAAGGGCGTTCAGCTTGCCGTATTGATGGTGCCCAGCGTACAGCCGGAATCCATCGAAGAATATGCAGTACGCGTGTTCGAACAATGGAAACTCGGCCGCAAAGGCGTGGATGACGGTGTGCTGCTGATCATCGCCAAGAATGACCGCAAGCTTCGTATCGAGGTCGGATATGGTCTGGAAGGCGCACTGAATGATGCGACCGCAAAACGCATCATCAGTGAAGACATCGTGCCGCATCTGAAGCACGGTGATTTTGCCGCGGGCATTGATGCCGGGGTTTCGCGCATTTTGCGTGTGGCCGGGGGCGAACCTTTGCCGCCACCGGCGCAGCAGGCGCCGTCCAACTCATCATCGCTGCCGTTTGATCCGATGCTGCTGTTTGCCGCGTTCATTTTTGCCAACCCGCTGACGCGGATATTGCAGCCTTTGACCGGGCGTGTTCCTGCCGCCGGCCTGATCAGCCTTGCTGTCGGGGCGGGTTTGGGCATGATGTTCTCCAGCTTGATTGCCGGGCTGATTGCCGGCGTGGTCATTTTTGTCATTGCGCTGGTGGGGGGTTCTACGGGGCGATCATGGGGCAGCAGCGGCGGTTCCTGGTCATCCGGCGGTGATTTCGGCGGTGGCGGCTTCAGCGGCGGAGGCGGTGGCGGATTCAGCGGTGGCGGCGGCAGTTCCGGTGGTGGCGGCGCATCGGGGAGCTGGTGACATGAATATCAAACGTTTTTTCAGGCATGTCCTGTTGCCGCCATGGTTTGCGCGACAGACGTTCCCGCCGGCGGTGATGCGTCGTGTCGAAGAGGCTGTCAGGGATAGTGAACGGACGCATCGTGGCGAGCTTTGTGTCGCGGTGGAGGCCGGTCTGGAAATCGAAGCCCTGTGGCGCGGCCAAAGTCCCCGGGCAAGGGCGGAGGAGGTGTTTTCGCAGCTGCGGGTCTGGGATACCGCGGAAAACAGCGGCGTCCTGCTCTACATCAACTGGGCGGATCGCAATATCGAAATCGTCGCCGACCGCGGCATCAGCGCACGCGTGCCCCAGGATCATTGGGAGGCGATTTGCCTGACGATCGAGCAATCTTTCCGTGCCGGGCAGTTCGAAGCCGGTCTGCTCGAAGGCATACGCCGCATTACCGGCCTGCTCGCCATTCATTTTCCCGGCGCGTCCGACAATGTGGACGAACTCGGCAATCGACCGGTCATGCTGTGACCTGCAGGCAGTCCGTCAGGGAGCGCTGATTTAGTGCTGGCTTGAGCCGGTTGCGCCGGTGCTGGCCGCATCCCGACGGATTGCGGTAAAGTGCCGCCACGGTTGCCGAAAGACTGCGATGTCAATTCAGCGCGGTGGCCGCATTCACCGGAGGAGCGATTTTGGGTCATAGCGACTGTTCAAAACGCACGGTATGCGTATGCAGCGGAGCGTGCGCATGATTGATGCCATTTCCGCAGGCCTGTTCGCGCTGCTGACGCCGCAAGCTTTGCTGTTCCTGTCGCTGGGCGTGGTGTATGGCCTGGTCATCGGCATCCTCCCCGGTCTGGGTGGTGTGGTGGCGATGGCGCTGCTGTTGCCCTTTACCTATGGTTTTGAAACCGCGGCGACACTGGCTTTGCTGCCGGGCGCGCACATTGCAACGATCTGGGGCGACTCGGTGACCAGCATCCTGTTCAGCGTGCCCGGTTCGGCGAAGGGGCTGGCGCTCTGTTTCGATGGTTATCCGATGACCAAACAGGGCAAGGCCAAGCGCGCGCTCGCGGCGTCGGCGACGGGGGCTCTGCTCGGCGGCATCATCGGTGCGGTATTCCTCGCTTTATGCATACCGCTGATCCGCCCGGTGATTCTCGCTCTGGGTCCCAGTGAATACCTGATGATGGCGCTGTGGGGATTGACGGTGATTGCGACCTTCAGCGAAGGCTCGCTGATGAAGGGCATGACGGCCAGCGTGCTTGGTGTGCTGGTGGCTTTTATCGGTCTGGATGTGGTGACGGCGACGCCGCGTTTCACCTTCGGCAGTGAATTTCTCATGGACGGTATTTCATTTCCGGTGGCCATGATCGGCCTGTTCGCCGTTTCCGAGATGATGAAAATGTCGATCCGCGGCACACCGATCATCGATCGATCACTGGTGCGCGAAGACAGCACGGTGTGGCAGGGCATCTGCGATGCTTTCCGCCACTGGTGGCTGGTGGTGCGCTCCAGTCTGCTCGGATTATGGATTGGCGTTCTGCCCGGCGTGGGTGCCAGCGTGGCCGGTCTTGCCGCCTACGCGCAGGCGGCGCAGACCTCGAAAACACCGGAACGGTTCGGCAAAGGTGCGGTTGAGGGGGTGATTGCCCCCGATGCAACGATGGGCGCCAATGAAGGCGGCGGGCTGATGCCGACACTGGCTTTCGGCATACCCGGCGGTGAAAGCATGGCCATCCTGCTGGTGGCCTTTATCGGTCTGGGCATCGTGCCCGGTCCGGAAATGCTGACCAAAAACCTGGACGTCGTGTTCAGCATGGTGTGGATCATCGTGCTGGCCAACATCGCGGTGACCATTATCGGGCTCGCCATTACGCCATGGCTGGCGCGCCTGCCGTCGTTGCAGGCCAATCTCATGGTGCCGATGGTGCTCTCGGTGTGTTTTGTCGGCGCCTATGCGACACGAGGCCGTATCGAGGATGTCGTGGTTGCGGCCGTGTTCGGTGTTGTCGGTTATCTGATGGACAAATACCGTTATTCGCGCGCCAATTTTGTCATCGGCATGGTGCTTGCTGTGATGATTGAGCGCAATCTGCATATTTCAATCAATCTTTATGGCACCGACTTCCTGATGGATCGGCCCATCGCGCTGGCCATGCTGATCTTCATCGTGGTCACTGCGGGATTGCCGCTCTGGCGCGAACGGCGCCGCAAACGCGCCGCGCTGCGGGCTGGAGGTGTGGCATGAGCCGGCATGCGCAGGAAAACCTGGTATCCGCATTGCTGATCGGCCTGTTCGGCCTGGTGCTGTATCTGTGTCAGGACTATGGCCCGCGGGCGCGTCTGATTCCCCTCCCTCTGGCGTCGTTCGGTATCTTTCTTGTGGTGGTGCAGATCATCCAGCACAACTTCGGCCGTGAGGACGAGAAGGCGGCCGAGTTGATTCATGTAGATACCAGCGTCCTCACGGCGTCCGCCGAAGGGCAACCCCGCACCGAGC
>JBIIZE010000296.1:0-3549 GCA_044346435.1 Burkholderiales bacterium | reverse complement strand
CACACCGGCAAAACCGCTGTCGAAATGTTCGATGCGATCCGCCGCGGCGAGATCAAGGCGGTATGGATCGCCTGCACCAATCCCGCGCAATCGATGCCCGACCAGACCGCCGTGCGTGAAGCGCTGACCCGCGCCGAACTGGTGGTGCTGCAGGAAACCTGCAATGACACCGAAACCGCGGCCTATGCCGACGTGTTGCTGCCCGCTGCCGGCTGGGGCGAAAAAGAAGGTACGGTCACCAATTCCGAACGGCGCATTTCACGCGTGCGCCCGGCCGTTGCAGCACCGGAAGAAGCCCGCCCCGACTGGCGCATCGCCTGTGACTTCGCGCTGGAACTGGAACGCCGTCTCCATGGACACACCACGACGCTGTTCGCCTTCGATTCGCCACGGCAGATTTTCAACGAGTATCGCGAACTCACCCGCGGACGCAACACCGACATCACCGGACTGGGTTACGCCACGCTCGACGCCAAGGGCCCGCAGCAGTGGCCTTATCCGATAGACGCCCGCCACGGCACGCCGCGACTGTATGAAAACGGCGTATTCCCCACCGCCACCGGCCGCGCACGTTTTGCCGCCGTGCATTACCTGCCGGTCGCTGAAAACGTCGATGCCCGCTTTCCCTTGCGACTGAACACCGGCCGCCTGCGCGATCAGTGGCACAGCATGAGCCGCAGCGGTCGCGTCGCCAAACTGTGGAGCCATGCGCCGGAACCCGCACTGATGCTGAATCCGGCGGATCTGGCACGACGCAACATCAACCCCGGCGAACTGATCACTGTGGATTCCCGCCGCGGCATGCTGACGCTGGTCGCCGAAGCTGATGCCGGCGTCGCGCCGGGCCAGGCTTTCCTGCCCATGCACTGGGGCAGTCGTTATCTCAGCGGCGCCGGCGCCAACACACTGACATTGCCGGTCATCGATCCGCGCTCCTTCCAGCCGGAACTCAAACACAGCGCGATCCGCATCGACAAGGCGGTCCTGCCCTGGCGGCTGATGGCCGTAGGCACGCCGGGTGACGGCAATGCGCTGGCGCTGCTCTCGCGCGTCCAGACCCTGATTTCCGAATTCGAATTCGCCTCCTGCACGCTGACCCCCGACGCCAACGGCGTACTGCTGCGCGCCGCGTCGGCCAAACCGCCCTGCGCGGAAACGCTGGAAAAAATCCACGCATTGTTCGAACTCGACGGCGCCAGCGTGCTGCGTTACGCCGACCCGCGCCGCGGCGTCACCCGCGCGGTTCGACTCGACGACGGCCATGTTGCCGGCGCCTACCTGTCCGGCGATGCCATCGGTGAAATCTGGCTGCGCGAATTTCATGCGCAGGGCATCAGTGTCGCGGCACTCGGCTCGCGCCTGCTGGCGCCGACCGCAATTGCACCCGCCGCACTGACAGCGCGCGGACGCATTGTCTGCAGTTGTCATGGCGTCGGAGAAACCACCATTCTCACGGCACTGCAGGCGGCCGATGGGGATGCCGGCAGTAAACTCGCCACGGTGCAGCAGCAACTGCGCTGCGGCACCCAGTGCGGCTCCTGCCTGCCGGAACTGCGCAAACTTGCCACCGCATCGGTCATGGCCGCATAAGGAATGCACATGAAAAGTTCATTTCAAACAAACACATCCGGCGGCAAAGTGTGGCTGGTCGGTGCCGGCCCCGGCGACCCGGAACTGCTGACACTGAAAGCCGTACGTGTGATCGGTGAAGCCGACGTCGCACTGGTCGATGATCTGGTCAATCCCGCGGTGCTGACCCATCTGCGCCCCGGCGCCCGCGTCATCCATGTCGGCAAACGCGGCGGCTGCAAATCCACACCGCAAGCCTTTATTGAAAAACTGCTGGTCGCCGAAGCGCAGGACGGCCATACCGTCGTGCGCCTCAAAGGCGGCGACCCCTTTGTCTTCGGCCGCGGCGGCGAAGAAACCGCAGCACTCGATGCCGCCGGCATCCACTGGGAAGTCGTCAGCGGCATCACCGCCGGTATCGCCGCACCCGCCGCCGCCGGCATCCCCGTCACCCATCGTGAAGCCGGCCGCGGCGTCGCTTTCATCACCGGCCACAGCCGCGACGGTGCTGCCGTGGATTGGGAAGCGCTGGCGCGCTCCGGACTGACACTGGTGATTTATATGGGCATCGCCCGCTGCGAAAACATCGTCGCCGGCTTGCGCGAAGGCGGCCTGCGCGCCGACATGCCCGCGGCAGTGATCCAGCATGCCACGCTGCCGCAGCAGCGCGTGATCGCCACCACACTTTCAAGACTGACCGCAGACATCCAACATCACGGCATCGGCAGTCCGGCGATTCTGGTCATCGGTGAAGTTGCCGATGCCGCACGGTTTGCCGCACAAACCGAGACCGAACACGAGGTAGCCGTCGCATGAACACCCCCGTCGAAAGCCGCCCGCCTTTCCCGCCGTTCAACATCGACACGGCAAAACAGAAAGTTCGCAAAGCAGAGGACGCCTGGAACACCCGCGATCCGGTCGCGGTATCACTGGCCTACACACCCGATACCGTCTGGCGCAATCGCGCCGAGTTCCTGTCGGGACGCGCCGACGTCGTCGCTTTCCTCACCCGCAAATGGGCCAAGGAACTCGAATACCGCCTGATCAAGGAACTGTGGGCCTTTACCGACAACCGCATTGCCGTGCGCTTCGCCTACGAATGGCGTGATGATTCCGGCCAGTGGTACCGCGCCTACGGCAACGAGAACTGGGAGTTCGCAGCCAACGGCCTGATGCACCGGCGCATCGCCAGCATCAACGACATGCCGATCAAAACGGAAGACCGCAAATACTTATGGCCGCAGGGCCGCCGTCCCGACGACCATCCCGGGTTATCCGATCTGGGGCTGTAAGCAACACGCCCCACTACCCGTTCGCCCTGAGTCCTTCGACGAGCTCAGGACAGGCTCGATCGAAGGGTGAACGGCACATCTCAAGCAGCCAAACCCGTGCGATGATTCGGCATGGACGCAAAACAACTCACCGGCTATATCAAGGAAATCGGCCGCGGCAAAAACGCCGCCCGCGACTTGTCGCGTGAAGATGCCCGAACGCTCTTCACCGCGATCCTCAACAACGACATCCCGCCCCTGCAACTCGGCGCGATCCTGATCGCCATGCGAATCAAGGGCGAATCACTGGATGAACTCGCCGGTTTTCTGGAAGCCTGCGAAGCCGGCTATCCGCATCTCAAGGCGCCGGCCGGCACCGTGCCGCTGGTGATCCCCGCCTACAACGGCGCACGGCAACTGCCCAATCTGACGCCGCTGCTGGCCATGCTGATCGCCAGAGAAGGCGTCCCGGTGCTGGTGCATGGCGTGCCGGACGATCCGGGCCGGGTGACCACCATCGAAGTGTTTCAGGCGATGGGCATCACGCCTGCCAGCTCGATTGCCGAAGCAGAAGAACAGCTCTCCACACGAAAACTGGCGGTCATCGCCATCGACACCCTCGCCCCGGCCATCGCCCGCGTGCTGAAACTGCGCCGCGACATCGGTCTACGCAGCTCGGCGCATACGCTGGTGAAAATGATCCAGCCGT
>JBIIZE010000046.1:0-9934 GCA_044346435.1 Burkholderiales bacterium | reverse complement strand
CGTGCGGCTTCCAGAACCAGTGCAGCTTTTTCGTGCGGGATCACGGCAACGCCCGCATCATCGGCGCAGATGATGTCACCGGGTTTGACCTGGATGCCGCAGATCTGCACGGTGCCATTGACTTCAACGGTCTGCATGCGCCACTTGCCGGTGATCGGCGTGAAACCCTTGCACCACACCGGCCAGTCCATGCCGCGGTACTGATCGGGATCGCGCACCGTTGCATCGACGATGGCGCCGATGAATCCCTGTCGCTTGGCGATGGTCGCCGACTGGCCGCCCATATTCGAGCAGCCCATCACGCCTTCGATGACCAGCACGTCGCCGGGCTCTGCCAGATTGTGCGCTTCGGTTTCGCCCTGGCCGCTGGTCTTGTCGGTGGCGGCTTTATGAATCTGCGTGGCGTGTGCGATGTTGCGCACGGTCAGCGCCGGACCGACGATGCGTTTGCCGAGGTTGACCGGCGGCAGCACGTAACCGGGAATCACGGCGACGAGGCCGAGTTCATCACAGGCGTCGGACAAGGTGCCGGTGAGGTCAACAAGATTGCGGAATCCTTCGATGATGCCGGGTGCGACGCGCGGCAGTTCGAGCAAGCGGATGGCTTCGCGCGGCAGTTTGCCGAGTGTTTTCTTTGCCATGAATATCCTCCGGGTAAGCGGAAGATATTACTACGCGCCAACTTGGTGGCGCGTAGTCATCCGAGCATGTGGACTACAGGAAAAGACTCAACCGCAGGTGCCGGTGTAACCGCAGGCTGAGCACCAGTCGCAACCGTCTTTGCGGATCAGCGTGGCGTTGCCGCACTCGGGGCAGCGTGAACCTTTCATGACCTTGGGTTCATTGCTGCGTTCCGGTGCCTCAAGAATACCCATCTGCGTCAACGGCGCGCCGTTTTCGTCGAGGATGCCCAGCATCGCGTAGCGGTGCATGATCAGCCTTGCGACATAGGCAACGGTTGACGGATAGGTCGCCTGCTTGCGTTCTCCCGGTACGAAGGCCATGAAATCACCCAGCGGTTCCGGGAACTCCAGCAGTTTCTTCAGCTTCATGCCGATCCAGGCCGGATCCATCACCCGCATGTCGAGTGAGAGGATTTTGCACAGGCCGTCAAGGGCGCGCGGGTATTCGCCGGCGAGCCACATCGAGTAGGGGCGGGTCACGCCATCCGGCAAGGTGATTTCCTTGATGCCCAGCACGAAGTCATCGCCGGTGCGCGGGTTCAGCACATCGACGGTCCATGACATCGTGCCGTCGGTGCCGGTCTTGGGTTCTTTCGGCGCAAACATCGCGTCGAGCACCGGTGTCGCCGACTGGCCGAACAGCGCGGCACCGGGGGAGGTCAGCGCGCCCAGTTGATCGGCACGCCAGCGCACGACCTGTGCGAAGGCGGCAACCACCGAAGGCATGCGTTTGACTTCACCGAGCGGCGGGAAGGCCATGTCGAAGGGTTCATCACCGCCGGCGCGGGCCAGCGAGTCGAGCTTGAGCTTGAGCCAGCCCGGATCATCCGCACGCATGTCCATCGATAAGGTCTTGGCGACCGCGCCGAGGCCGCGCGGCTGTTCGCTGCCGTTCACCCAGACTTCGAAGGCGTGGTTGTGTTCGTTTTCGACGTGACCGACAAACACCGCAAAGGCGCCGTGCGGATGTTCGATCATGTAAGTCCAGGCCGGATTGCCTGCCGTCATCGACGGGCGGCCTGGCCAGCGCAGGCTGGCCAGCACCGGGGCCGGCAACGACTGGATCTGGATGCGGCGGTTGACGTCGTCGGCACGGAAATCCTGCGGCGCTTTTTCCTTGCTGGTCGGTTCCACTGACAGCACCGAACCGAGGATGCTGTTCGGGCGGTAGGTGGCGAGACCTTTCAGGCCGGATTTCCAGGCACGGAAATACAGGTCCTGGAATTCGGCGTAGGGATAGTCCTCGGGCACGTTGACGGTCTTGGAGATGCTCGTGTCGACGAAGGGGGCGACTGCAGCAACCATTTCCTCGTGGGAACGTGCCGAGATTTCCAGTGCAGTGACAAACCAGGGCGGCAGCTTCTCGGTGTTGCCGCCTTCGGCCTTGTAACGGCGCCAGGCATGATCTTCGACCGCGAATTCGCGCATGGTGTTGTCGGGCATGCGTTTCTTGCGGGTGTAGGTCCAGGAGAACGGCGGTTCGATGCCGTTCGAGGCATTGTCGGCGAAGGACAGGCTGATCGTGCCGGTCGGTGCGATCGACAGCAGGTGGCTGTTGCGGATGCCGTTTTTGCGGATGACCTGTTTGATGTCGTCAGGCAGACGGGCGGCGAAGCTGGTGCCGCTGAGATACAGGTCGGCATTGAACAGCGGGAAGGCCCCTTTTTCACGGGCCAGTTCCGCGGAGGCGCGGTAAGCGGCGTCGCGCATGGCTTCGGAAATCTTTGCGGCCATCTGGCGGGCTTCCGCCGTGTCGTAACGCAGGCGCATGATCAGCGCATCACCGAGGCCGGTAAAGCCGAGTCCGACGCGGCGCTTGTTGGCGGCTTCTTCCTGCTGTTGCTTCAGCGGCCAGGCGGTGACGTCAAGCACGTTGTCGAGCATGCGCGTGGCAACGGCGACGACGCGGCCGAAATGTTCGAAATTGAATTCGGATTTTTCAGCGAAGGGCTGTTTGACGAATTTGGTCAGATCGATCGAACCCAGGCAGCAGCAGCCGTAAGGCGGCAGCGGCTGTTCAGCGCAGGGATTGGTGGCCTCGATGGTTTCGCAGTAATTGAGGTTGTTGTCCTTGTTCATACGGTCGATGAACAGGATGCCCGGTTCGGCGTGGTCATAGGTCGAGCGCATGACCTGTTCCCACAGGTCGCGCGCCGGCACCTTGGTGTAGACCCACAGGCCGTCTTCGCGCTGGTAGGAGCCTTTGGCCATCTGCTTGGCATTGGGTTTGGAGCGGTGCACCAGCTCGACGTCGCCGTTTTTCTCGACGGCTTCCATGAAGACGTCGGTAACGCCGACAGAAATATTGAAGTTGGTCAGGTCGCCCTTGTCCTTGGCGTGGATGAATTCCTCCACATCCGGATGGTCACAGCGCAGCACGGCCATCTGCGCGCCGCGACGCGAGCCGGCGGATTCCACGGTCTCGCAGGAGCGGTCAAACACGCGCATATAAGACACCGGGCCGCTGGCGTTGGACTGGGTGCCTTTGACTTCGGCACCTTTGGGTCGGATCGAGGAGAAGTCGTAACCGACGCCGCCGCCGCGACGCATGGTTTCAGCGGCTTCCTGCAGCGCAATGTAGATGCCGGGGCGGCCATCGACGGTTTCGGAGATCGAATCGCCGACCGGTTGCACAAAACAGTTGATCAGGGTTGCCGCGAGTTGCACGCCGGCGGCGGAGTTGATGCGGCCGGCGGGGATGAATCCTTCTTCCTGGGCCTGCAGAAAACGTTTTTCCCAAAGTGCGCGCTGGTCTTCGGCTTCAACCTGGGCCAGCGCACGCGCAACCCGTCGTCGCACATCGGTAATGCTGGTTTCCTTGCCCTTGGCATACTTCTCGAGGAGGGTGTCGCGGCTGATTTCCTGCTCGGAGAGTGCGACGGCGTTGGTGGCGCCGAGGGCGGATTCATTCATGTCTTCTTGACCTTTCTGTCTGCGGCGCTGACTGGGCGCCAATGTTTTTGTAAAAGCGGTTTTTGTAAAAGCGAATTGGCGAGCAGTATGCGCCCGCGACGTACGGCTGAAAAGTCTCGTGATTTGACTTTAATCAAAGTTTGCAACATATTGTTTTTGCGTCCGTTCGGCGGGGCCTTGTGCGCCCGGCACGATCTTCTGTCGGCCTTGACATTTCGCTTGAGTTATTCTCCCGGGGTCGTAACGGTACGCGCTTGCACATCGTGCAACGCTGGAAGAAAAATCCAACCACTCAATTCAGCGCAGGGAAGGGCAACACCATGTATCAAGCCATTCAATGGGAAGTGCGTGAACATATCGGCATCCTGAGACTTAATCGCCCCGAGCGGCTGAATGCCATCGACAACGTGATGCGCAACGAGATGGAGCATGTGCTGCGTGCAGCCGAGGCCGATCCCGATGTATGGACGATTATCGCTACCGGTAATGGCCGCGGTTTCTGTTCCGGCGCTGATCTGAAAGCCCGTGCCGAAGCAGAAAAAGCCGGTGCAGGCGGCACTTCTCCCCAGCCGCTGTTTGACATGAAGTATTACTACGCCATCGGTTTCAGCCAGATCACCAAGCCGGTGATCGCCGCAGTCAACGGGGTGACCCGCGGTGCCGGCTGCAACATGGCGTTTGCAGCGGACTTCCGCATCCTCAGTGAGCAGGCCAACTTCGGCGTCAATTTCGTTGAGCGCGGCCTTATGGGGGAAACCGCGACCTGGTATCTGCCGCGTTTGGTGGGTCATGCCAAAGCGGCGGAACTGTGCCTGCTGGGCGAGCCCTTTGACGCGGCACAGGCCAAGGCCATGGGGCTGGCTTATTCGGTCGTTCCGCACGACAAGTTGATGGAAGAAGCCATGGCGCTGGCGCGCAAGCTGAACAGCAAGGCCCCGATTGCCGTGCAGATGACCAAGGTCGCGCTGCGTCGCGCCTGGCAGCAGGATGTCGAGCAGCAGTTGGAGTTGCAGAACACCATGAACAACAAGCTGAAGGGCACCGAGGACACCAAGGAGGCGTTGCGCGCTTTCATCGAAAAACGTCCGCCGCAGTTCAAGGGCGCTTAAATATCAGACCGGGCGGCAACGCCCCGGAGAGACGGACACCATGCAGATTGCTTTTGTCGGACTGGGCCAGATGGGGCGGCCCATGGCCATCAACATGCTGAAAAGTGGCGCGAAGCTGACGGTCAGTTCCGCCAGCGGCAAGCGCCATGCCGAGCTGGAAGCCAAGGGTGCGCAGGCCACCAGTGACCTCGCAGTGGTGGCGCGTGCCGATATCGTGTTCCTGTGCCTGCCGGGGACCGAGGCGGTCCGGGAGACGCTGTTCGGTGCGAAGGGCATTGCCGCGATGATGGGGGCCTCGCAGATCATCGTCGATACCAGCACCATGGATTATCTGGAAACCCGTGAGTTCGCGAATAAACTCGCGGAACGCGGCATCGGTTTTATCGATGCACCGGTGTCCGGCATGGAGGCGCGCGCGATCGAGGGCACGCTGACGGCGATGTGCGGCGGCAAGGCGGAGACGCTGGAGAAAGTACGGCCCTTCCTGTCCTGCGTCGCCAACAACATCCTGCATATGGGTGATTCGGGCAGCGGCCAGTTATCCAAACTGATCAACCAGTTGCTCTTCGACATCAATTGCGCGGCGATTGCGGAAGTGTTGCCGATGGCGGCCAAGCTCGGTATTGATCCGGAGAAGATCGGTAAAATCATCAACAGCGGTACCGGGCGCAGCTATGCTTCGGAGTTTTTCATTCCTCGCATTCTCAAAAACAATTTCGCCGACGGTTATCCGCTGCAGCATGCCTACAAGGACATTGATGCCGGCGCCAAGGTCAGCGCCACCCATAACATTCCGATGCCGGTGCTCGCTGCGGCATCAGCGACATATCAGATGGCCTTGCTCAAAGGTCATGGACATCTCGACAAGGGCGCAATGATTCGCGTGTACGAGGAGTTGCTGGGCGTGCAGTTCCGCAGCGGGAGTGACAATGCCTCAGGCTGAGATCCGGGTTGATGCCGGACGTCTGAACGCCTTTGCAGCAGCGGTATACGCCGGCGCCGGTATGCCGGAAGCCGATGCGAGTCTGCTGGCCGACACGCTGGTGCAGTCGGACCTGTGGGGGCATCAGTCGCATGGCGTGTTGCGTCTGGGCTGGTATCTCGACCGTCTGCGCAACAAGGTCATGGACTCGGTGACCAAACCGGAGTTTGTGGTGGACGCCGGGGCGATGGCGGTGATCGACGGCCATGACGGCGTCGGTCATGTACTGACCATGTTGGCGACCCGCGAAGCGGTGAAGCGGGCGAAGCAGCACGGCATCGCTGCTGTCGGCGTGCGCATGTCGAATCATTTCGGCACCTGCATGTATTACACCCGCCTCGGTGCGCTCGACGGCTGCGTGATGCTGCTGACCACCAACGGCGGACCGGCGATGGCGCCCTGGGGCGGCCGCAAGAAAATCATCGGCACCAATCCCTGGTCGGTGGCGACGCCGGCCGGCAAACATCCGCCCTTCCTGATGGATATGGCAAACACCGGCGTGGCGCGCGGCAAGATTTATCTTGCGCACAACAAGCGCCAGCCGATTCCAGAGGGCTGGGCGATCGACAAGGACGGCGCGCCGACGACCGATCCGCAGGCCGCGATTGATGGCATCGTGCTGCCGATGGCCGGGCACAAGGGTTATGCGATCGCGATGATGGTCGATGTGCTGTCCGGCGTGCTCACCGGCAGCGGATTTTTATCCGGAGTACACAGCCCCTATAAAACGGCGGAGAAGAGCAACTGCGGCCACTTCATGGTTGCGATCAATATCGAGGCGCTGCAGCCGCTGGCACAATTCAATGCGCGCATGGAGCAGTACATTGCCGAACTGAAGTCGGTTCCCCTGGCTCAGGGCAGTAACGAGGTGTTTTATCCCGGCGAAATCGAAGCCAACAACGATATCGCCAACCGTCGCGACGGCCTGCTGCTGCCTGCAGATACGCTGGAGAATCTGGCCGGTATCGCGCGCGATACCGGACTGACGGGGCTGCTGCCCTTTTAAATTTGCGGATTGCCGGGCTCCGCCGCTATTGCGCCCTGGAAGGGGCTTCCGCTATCGTGTCGAACTCCCGAAACAGGCTTATTCAGTGTGACTGCGCATCCCGGATGACGCAGCATCAAGGAAGGTAATTTCCCATGGCAAAAAAGAGCGGAAAAACTGTAAAAAGCGCGGTAAAAAGCGCGGCGAAGAGCGGCATGCGCAAAGGATTGACCGCTTATGGTGATGAGGGTTTTTCGCTGTTCCTGCGCAAGGCTTTCATCAAGGCAATGGGTTACACCGATGATGCGCTCGACCGGCCGATTGTCGGCATCACCAATACCTTCAGCGGCTTTAATGCCTGCCACCGCAATGTTCCGGAACTGATTGAGGCAGTCAAACGCGGCGTGATGCTTGCCGGCGGCCTGCCGGTGGAGTTTCCGGTGATTACGCTGCATGAGTCGTTTGCCTATCCGACCAGCATGTATCTGCGCAATCTGATGTCGGTCGATACCGAAGAGATGATGCGCGGCCAGCCGGTGGATTCGGTGGTGCTGATCGGCGGTTGCGATAAGACCGTGCCGGCGCTGTTGATGGGGGCGGCGAGCGCCAATGTGCCGTCGATCATGCTGGTGACGGGGCCGATGATCACCGGCGACCATAAAGGCGAGCGCCTCGGTGCCTGCACCGACTGCCGCCGCTTCTGGGGTAAATACCGCGCCACCGAAATTTCCGAGCAGGAAATCGGCGAGATCAACAACAAACTCGCGCCCTCGGCCGGCACCTGCATGGTGATGGGCACGGCGAGCACGATGGCCTTGTGCACCGAAGCGATGGGCATGATGCTGCCCGGCGGTTCCTGCGTGCCGGCGGTGATGGCGGATCGTTTGCGTCAGGCGGAAGCGAGCGGTGCGCGCGCCGTGGCGATGGCCAAAGAAAAACTGACGCCCGACAAGATCATGACCGTCGAGGCCTTCGAGAACGCACTACGCGTGCTGTTTGCCGTTGGCGGCTCGACCAATGCCATCGTGCATCTGGCGGCGATGGCGGGGCGCCTCGGTATCAAGCTGGATCTGGATGCTTTCGACAAGATGGGCCGTGAGACGCCGGTGCTGGTGGATCTGAAACCGACCGGCCAGGGTTATATGGAAGATCTCTACAAGGCCGGCGGCCTTGCGGTGATCCTGCGCGAACTCAAGCATCAACTGAATCTGAAGGCGCTGACCGTCACCGGCAAAACGCTGGGTGAAGATCTGGCGGAAGCGCCGCCGGCCTGGGACCAGAAGGTGGTGCGCAAATTCAAGGATCCGGTGTTTGCCGGCGGCAGCATTGCCGTGCTGCGCGGCAATCTTGCGCCGGGCGGTGCGATCATCAAGCAGGCGGCGATGGATCCGAAGCTGACCAGGCATGAGGGCCGCGCGGTGGTGTTCGAATCACTGCCGGATATGGCGGAACGTGTGGATGATCCGCAGCTCGATGTCAAAGCCGATGACATTCTGGTGTTGAAAAATGCCGGTCCGATCGGTGCGCCGGGCATGCCCGAAGCGGGTTATCTGCCGATTCCGAAAAAACTCGCAGCCAAGGGCGTCAAGGACATGGTGCGGATTTCCGATGCGCGCATGAGCGGTACCGCTTTCGGCGCCATCGTGCTGCATGTCACCCCGGAATCCGCCATCGGCGGTACACTCGCGCTGGTGCAGAACGGCGACCGTATCCGTCTCGATGTGCCGGCGCGCAAGCTGGAACTGCTGGTCAGTGATGCCGAACTCGAAGCCCGACGCAAAAAGTGGAAAGCACCGAAGCCGCGCAAGGATGACGCGCGCGGTTACCGCAAGCTGTTCATGGAGCAGATCACGCAGGCCGATGAGGGCTGCGACTTTGCATTTTTGAAAACCGAAATCACCACCCAGGCCCCCCGCAAGCGATGAGTCAACAGAAAACGAAGTCGAAAGCCAAGACTAAATCCGGCAGCGTATCCCGCAAGAAGTCAAAAAAACCTTTAAAAAACAAAAAGATAGTAAAAAAATCCGCTGCCAGCAAAACGGCGGCGAAAACCGTGAAAGCGGCAAAGCCTCGGGTCGCGGTACGTAACTCGCCGATCCATGGTCGTGGCGTGTTTGCGGTCAACGTGATTGCCAAGGGTGCGCGCATCATCGAATACACCGGCGAGCGTATGTCGCATGCTGAAGCCGATCGTCGCTACGGTGATCTGCACGACGGTTCCTCGCATACCATGTTGTTTGCGGCGACCGACAAGGTGGTGATTGATGCCACGAAACGCGGCGGGCCGGCACGCTGGATCAATCACTCCTGCGCGCCGAACTGCGAAGCCAATGAGGAAGATGGTCGCGTGTTCATTGATGCCATCCGTCCGATCAGGCCGGGCCAGGAGCTGTCGTACGACTACAACCTGGTACTGGAAGAACGCCACACGCCGAAACTCAAGCGCGAGCATCCCTGCCACTGCGGCATGCCGAAATGCCGCGGCACGCTGCTGGGCAGCAAACGCTAAGTCCGGTCAGCTGTTTTTGCGGGTGACGCGCAGCGCGCGCACCCGCGGCGACGCGAAGATCGTGCCGTGTTTGATGTGCGCTTCGTGGTTGGCCTCAATGTTGTCGAGGTCATAGAGATAATTCACCATGAAGCCGGCGGCATTCTGCTGACCCTTGGGCGAGGGATCGCCCAGCCAGCGGATGTTTTCGATGCTGGCGCCATTGCCCAGATGGAAACGCGCAACCGGATCAACGGGCCGGTTGGCGCCATTCTTTGCTTCCAGCAGATATTCCGCAGCCTTGTCCTGCAGTGCAGGGCGCAACTGTCCGGCGAGTATCGGATCGGTGTGCCAGTCGGGCCGCGACAGTTCCTGCAGCAGCGGTGAATCCGGATGGCTGCGTTTGAGCCATCCCATGAAGCCGGGTACCGGCGACAGTGTGACAAAGGTGCGAAGCTGCGGGAAGTCGCGCTTGAGTTCTGCCGCCACCTGCTTGATCAGGAAGTTGCCGAACGACACGCCGCGCAATCCGCGCTGGCAGTTGGAAATCGAATAGAACACCGCGGTCTTTGCCGTGCGCGGGTTGATCGGCATCCTTCCGTCGGCGAGCAGTGGCGCGATGGCATCCGGAATGTCGTGTGTCAGCGCAACCTCGACGAAGATCAGCGGATCATCGGCCAGTGTCGGATGGAAAAAGGCGAAACATTTGCGGTCCGGCGGATCCAGCCGGCGGCGCAAATCACCCCAGCCGGAAATTTCATGCACGGCTTCGTA
>JBIIZE010000329.1:0-3242 GCA_044346435.1 Burkholderiales bacterium | reverse complement strand
GGCCGGCGTGTGCCAGTCGATCGGGCGCAGCTGCAGGAAGCCGCGGTTGAACCAGGAATAAAACAGGTGTTCGAAATCGGCGTCGACTTCGCTGAGCTCCGGGTGTTCGCGCAACTGGTCGATCACGTCTTCACGCATGCGCAGCAGGCTGGCCGTGCCGCTGGGGGCGAAATTCAGGCGGCGCAGCAGTTCCGGGCGACGCGAATCCGAGGCTTCATGGACCTGGCGGATCATTGCCGGATGCGGATCGGAAAAATAAGCGCGAATCGCAGCGTCAAGCCGCTGCGGATTGGCGGCAAACCTCGTTGCAAGTACCTGCAGGAATTCCAGTTTGCCCTGGGGTGGCAAAGCGGCATAACGGTCAAGGATGCGCCGTGCGAGCGCAACGCCCGAGGCTTCACCCAGTTCCGAGTAGAGCGTTTCCGCGGCTTCAGCAAGCCAGTTCTGGCGGCGACGGTCGCGCAGCGTGCGGCTGCGCGCCGTAACCCCGTTCCAGAGGCGGGCCAGCAGGCCCGTCTCCGGAACAGCGGCCGTATCAGTTGTCGACTTTGGCACCGGAAGCTTTCACAACCTTGCCCCAGGTTGCAATTTCCTGCTTCACAAACTTCTCCATCTCTGCGGGGCTCTGGCCGCCAGCCGTGGCACCCAGCGAGTCCCAGACCTTTTTGACTTCAGGCAATGCCATGACCTTGACGGTCGCGGCATACATGCGATCAACCATGTGCTTGGGCGTGCCTTTGACTGCCCACAGCGCGTACCAGGTGGTGACATCCATGTTGACGCCGGCCTCCTGGAGAGTGGGCACTTCTGGCAGCAGTGCCGATCGTTTGGCCGTGGTCACGGCCAGCGCGCGCAGACGGCCGGCCTTGATGTTCGGTGCCGCCGTGCCCATGCCGTCAAACGCCATGTCCACTTCGCCCGACATCAGTGCGGGCGTCAGCGGGCCGGCGCCCTTGAACGGCACATGGATCAGTTTGGTGCCGGTAATCAGGTTGAAAAGTTCGCCATTCATGTGGTGGGTCGTGCCGTAACCCGCGGAACCGAAGTTGATCTTGCCCGGATTCTTTTTCTCCAGTGCGATCAGTTCCTTGACGGTTTTGGCCGGAATCGACGGGTGAATGACCACCGCGCTCGGCACGTAAGCGGCAACCGTGACCGGCAGGAAGTCGCGTTCAAGACTGTACTGAAGTTTGGTATAGAGGGTTTCGGCAATCGTGTGATGCACCGCACCCATGAACCAGTTGTAACCATTGCCCGGGGCCTTGGCTGCAACCGAGGCGCCAAGTGTTCCGCCGGCACCGCCGATATTTTCGATCAGGATTTGCTGGCCGAGTTCGGTGTTGAGGCGTGCCGCCAGAGGGCGTGCAAAGGCATCAGTGCCGCCGCCGGCGGGGAAGGGGTTGATGATGCGGATGGCCCGCGTCGGCCAGGCTTCCTGTGCTGAAACGATGCCGGACAACGATGTTGCCGCAATAACGGCGACTCCGGATACCAGATACTTTCCAAGTTTTTTCATAATGATCTCCTCCACTCTGTTTTGGATTGTGGTGAAGCATTTTATGGAACTTGCAAGCGCTTGTATATCGGGCTTTTTCCGGTCAGTCGAAGCGCAGTGTGAACAGGATATCGCCGGCGTTTTCCGCGCCCGCCGTGCCGCGCAGCCGCCAGCTTTCCGACAGCATGAAATCCATGCGCAGCAGGCTGCCGGCGGTGCCACCCATGGTCTGTTCAAGGCGGATGCTGAGCTGGTCTGTCAGTTTTTTACCGAGGGCAACGACGCCCAGGGTGCCGTTTTCACCGCTGGCAAAGCCGATCTCGTCCAGTCCCACGCCTTCGGCGATCTGCCGCTGCATCGGTTTGCCGCCACTGCTGGTCAGGCTCAATACGGCCGCCTGCAGGACCGCCATTTGCGCACGATCGGTTCCGGCGGGGTCGCGTCCCAGCGCCAACCACGCCAGCCGGTCGGTGTCCGACATGTCGGGTACGGAAACCAGTTTGACATTGGGGCGCTGCAACGAACCGGTGACTTCAACGCCCACCTCAACGGTCTGGATCTTGCGAATGGCCCGCAGGTCGAGACCGGGGTCGGTCAGCGGTCCGGCAAAGGCGACGGTGCCGCGTTCGATTTCCAGTTGCTGTCCGAATACCGAGTAGTTGCCGCGTATGGTGCGTACATCACCGATGGCCGACAAGCCGGCGCCCTTGGAGGTGACGCGCAATGCGCCGCCGAGGAGTGCATCAAGTCCGTTGCCGCGCACCGTGAGCTTGTCATTGAGATCGATACCGATATCCAGTTGTACGGGCAGTGCCGCCGGTTTTGCAGTTGTTTCGGTTTTTGCCGACCGGACGATGACGTCATCGCCCAGCGCAGGTTTGCGTTTGGCGCCAAGATCGTAACGGCCTTCGTCGAGAATGAACTTGCCTTCGAGCGTGATACGCCGGTCACGAAAACCCAGCCGCCCGTTGCCGTCGATGATGGCGGACCATTGCGGCGCCAGCAGTATCTGCGCATGTTCCGCACGTGCCTGCAGATCCACGCTGCGCAGTCCGCCGGCGAGTTCAGCCGTGCCTGAAGCGGTAATGCGTCCTTTTCCGGCTTTCAATTCGAATTCATCGAGGCGAAAACGGGTGCCGTCCAGAACAGCCCGCAGGCGACCGTCGCGCAGATCGAGTCCGGGACCGACCGCGCGTAACTGGATCTGGTTGCCGTTGATCGTTCCTGTGAAACGCGGATCGGCGACGGTGCCGCCGGCTTGCACCCGCACCGCCAGTTGTCCGTCAATGCGGTCAAAGTCCGGCAGCAGTGCGCGCAGCCAAGCCAGTGATTTGAACTCGAGACCGGCATTGCCGGTAAACGGCGCCTCGCCGGGCAGCAACCAGCCCTTGTCGCGCCGGACCAACCGGGTCTGCAACTGCGCCGCTGCCGTGCCCATGGCGCCGCTGTCAATGTCGATCGAAATATCGATCAGGCTGTCGGCAGCACTCAGGTTGACCGTGGCCTTGCGCAGTTCCAGCGGCAACCGGGGTTCGAAGGCCAGCGCGAGGTCGCCGCTTTCGCGATAGACGCTCGCTGTCCCGCGCCAGACATCGTCCAGCGCCAATGCCCATTGCCCGGCAATCCTCAGCGCATTGTCGGCAAAGCCGCCATTGAGCGGCAGCAGTCGACCCGCAGCAATGTTGCGGAAGCTGCCCTGCGTGGTGATCTGTCCTTTTTCAGCGCGCAGTGACGCCGGTCCGAATTC
>JBIIZE010000295.1:0-3579 GCA_044346435.1 Burkholderiales bacterium | reverse complement strand
GGAGCCAGCATGTCGACAGCAAAACCACCCGTGGCCATTCGCGCTGCGGACGCACCGCCGAAAGCGAAGCAGAGCAATTACCCGGAACCGTTTGCAGCCATGGTCGCCGGACGTTTCAAGCGGCCGCTGGGCGACGTTTTCGGCCTGAAAAATTTCGGCGTCAATCTCACACGCCTGGCACCCGGCGCGATCTCCGCACTGCGCCATGCGCACACCGTGCAGGATGAATTCGTATACATCCTGCAGGGAACGCCGACGCTGATCACTGATGCCGGTGAAACGCCGCTGTCACCCGGCATGTGCTCCGGTTTTAAATCCGGCAGCGGCGACGCGCATCATCTGGTGAATCGCAGCGCCGAAGAAGTCGTCTATCTCGAAATCGGCGACCGCAATCCCGGGGATGCCTCGACTTATCCCGATGACGATCTGCAGGCGCTGTTTGAATCGGGGAAGTGGGTGTTCAAACACAAGGACGGCAAGACGTATTGAGCCTGCAGCAGTGAGGCTCAGCGCTTCACCGCCAGCAAGCCATCCCCGTTCAGCTTCACGCTGAAGCCGGCCCGTTCCAGCCTTTTGCTGACTTCCTGCGGGACATCCCGCCCGGAAGTCAGCTTGTTCGGCGTGCCGGTGTAATGGAACAGCCGGCCCTTGCGTTTGAGCACGCGGGCGAGGTGATCGTAAAAGACCTGTGAATACAGTTCGCCGGCGATGCCGAAACGCGGCGGGTCGTGCAGCACGGCGTCGAAGGTGGCATCGGAAAAATTCGCAATCGCCAGCGCAATGTCGCCGTTGTTCAGTGTCAGGCGCTCGCCGGTTTGCGGCGACCACGGATTTAGGCTGCGCAGCCAGATCACGTCGGGGTTTTTCTCGAAAGACTGCACCTGCTTCGCCTGGCCCTGCAGGCACCAGGCCGCGAAATAACCGAGCCCGCCGCAACAGTCGAGAATGGTTTTGCCGCGCGGCTCGATCAGACCGACCTTGCGTTCAGCGTCTGCGTAAGGTGAGACCTGCGCGGTGGGCAGCATCTTGATGCCGTCGATCTCGAAGGTCGGCGCACCCCAATCGGTGGGCACCAGCTTGATCAGGGAATGGCTGAAGCGCTGCACCGGTTCAAAAGCGTCGCCGGTCCAGAAATAGATTGTGCGGTCCTTGCAGGCTTCAAAGTAGGGGTAGTCCCGACCCTGCCAGGTCCAGTGTCCTTCATTCAATGCGACGGTGCTGCGCGAACGTTCCAGATCCAGTGAACATGCCACCGTGGCTGCGCCGTTGCGTTGGGCGGCACGTAGCGTGTTGTGGACATTCAGGGTGAGCAGCGGGGAAATCGGCATTTCAGGAGCGGAGAGGGTAGTTGCTGCGATTCTCCCTCAAGGCGCACCTGTCTGGCGTGGGAAAGGCAACTTTAATTCAGCGCCTCGCAGCAGCGAGGCGCTGAAGATTACTTCTTGTTCAGCAGCGAATTGCGCGCAACCGCCTCCGGATTGACCACATTTACCGGTGTGCCTGAGCAGAAGGCAATAATCTGATCCACTGCATCGTCGTAATGGTGGGTGATGGTTTCGCGGGTGACATAACCCAGGTGGGGCGTACACAGCGCGTTTGGCAGCTTCAGGATCGGGTCATCAGCGCCGAGCACCGGTTCATCGTCAAACACGTCGATACCGGCATATGCGGGACGCCCCTTTTTCAATGCCTCGACCAGCGCCCCTTTGGCGATGATGCCGGCGCGGCTGGTGTTGACCAGCAGAGCCGTGTCCTTCATCAGCGCGAAATCGGCGGCGTTGATGCCGCCGCGGGTTTCGTCACGCAGGGGCAGGTGCAGGCTCAGCACGTCCGACTGCGCGAAAAATTCCGCGCGGCTCGCAGCGAGTGCATGGCCGTCCTGTTTGGCGCGGGCCATGGAGCCTTCGCGTCCCCAGCAGAGGATTTTCATGCCGAAGGCGCGACCGACGTCCGAGACCAGTTTGCCAATGCGACCATAGGCATAGATGCCCAGCGTCAGGCCGTGCAGGCGCGTGCCGGTGGTGGATTGCCAGTGGCCTTCCTTCAGGCGCGCTGCTTCGTACGGGATGTGACGCAGCGATGCAATGATCAGACCCCAGGTGAGTTCGACTGTGGCATGCGGATGACCGCCGCCGATCGCGGAAATCACGATGCCGCGTTCCGTGCACGCAGCCACGTCGAGATGCCCGGTGTTGCGTCCGGTCTGGCTGATGAAGGTCAGCTTGGGCAGACGTTCGATCAGCTCGCGCGGGAAACGCGTGCGCTGCTGCGTCAGTACGACGATATCTGCATCCTTCAGTCGTGCCGTCAGTGATGGCACATCCTTGACCGGTTCGCTGAAGGTGATGACTTCATGTCCCTTCAGCCTGGAAAAGCCCGGGAAGTCCTTGAAAATATTCTGGTAGTCGTCGGCGACGGCGATTTTCATATGTATTACTCCTGTGCGCGGACCACCGGATTGCGCAGCACGCCGATGTCCTTCTGGATGATTTCGCAGACGTCGCCGTGTTTGAGGTCGGGGATCGTCGGGTTGTCGGTGCCCAGCCAGACCACGTCGCCGGGATGCAGGGTCATGTATTTGCTGATCTGCGAGATGTAGTGCTGCGCCGAGAACAGCATTTTGCTGGTGGAATATTCAGATACCACCTCGCCGTTGACCTTGACCGAGATTGTCAGGTTCATCGGATCCAGGCCGGTGGTGATGAACGGGCCCATCGGTTTCCAGGTGTCGGCATTTTTCGCGCGCCACAGCGTGCGGTCCGTGGCTTGCCAGCCTCGTTCGCTCAGGTCATTACCCAGCGTGTATCCGAGTACGCAGGACAGCGCGTCGGCTTCCGACAGATTTTTCGCCGTCTTGCCGATCACCGCAACCAGCTCGCCTTCATATTGAACCGGGCCCGGCGAGTCGGCGGGAATGATGATGGTCTCTTCGGTGGCAATCAGCGCATTGGGAGAGCGGTAGCCGATGTCCGCCTTGGTCGGCGGCTTGCGCACTACACCCTTGCGCAGGCTGGCCCATTCAAAATGAGCGAGGTAATTGAGGCCTGCGCAGTAGAAATTGCGCGGGTCGCAGGGCAGCAGCACTTTTAATGCAGACAGCGCATGGCGTTTACCGTTGGCTTTGCAACTGGTGAACGGCGAGCCGTCAAGTTCAGCGACCTGGTCGCCTTCGACGATACCGAAAAAACGCTGCCCGTTCTGTTCAAAATGACCGTATTTCATGGTTGATGTTCCTTTCAGCGGGTCGCCGGCCAGTCCAGGCATTCGCTGATGCCGCGCCCCATGATCCATTCCAGCTGCTCCTGGCTGAAGCCCATGTGTTTGGTGAAATGTTCGATGCAGTCCGTGTACGACAGTCCGTGATTCAGCTGGCGCGTGAGGTCGGTGCCCCAGAAGCAGCGTTTGGCGCCGAAGGCTTCGACGACCATGCGCACATACTTGTTCACATTCTCGAACGGGTAAGGCTGACTCGAGTAACTCGGGATCGCAGAGACCTTGACGTAAATGTTCGGATGTTTCGCCAGCTCGATGGTTTCTTCGACCCAGTATTCGATCGCATCATCCATCATCCGCGTGAAA
>JBIIZE010000294.1:0-3588 GCA_044346435.1 Burkholderiales bacterium | reverse complement strand
CGCAGGGCGCGGGATCGGACAGGCTACGGCACTCAAATTCGCCCGCGAAGGTGCGAAAGTCATGGTCTGTGACATCAATCAGGAATGGATTGATGAAACAGTGAAGCTGTGCAAAGACGCCGGCGGCGACGCCATCGGACAGATCGCCGATGTCCGCGACATGAAGTCGCTGGAAGCCATGGTCAAATCGACGACCGACAAGTGGGGCCGGGTTGATTGCCTCGTCAACAACGCGGGTATTGTGGCCGATGCCCAACTGAAGAATATGACCGAAGAGCAGTTCGACCGGGTCATCGATATCAATCTGAAGGGTGTCTACAACTGCACCAAGGCCGTGGTTAACAAGATGCTGGAGCAGCAATCAGGCGTAATCCTGAATGCCTCGTCCATCGTCGGCCTCTACGGCAATTTCGGCCAGACCAACTATGCCGCCGCCAAGTTCGGTGTGATCGGCATGGCCAAGACCTGGGCCCGTGAACTGGGGCGCAAAGGCATTCGCTCCAACGCCGTGTGTCCTGGCTTCATCTCGACGCCGATCATCAGCTCGGTCCCGGAGAAGGTGATACACGCACTGGAAGAGCGCGTGCCGATGGGGCGTCTGGGCAAACCCGAAGAAATCGCCAATACCTTTGCGTTCCTGGCATCGGATGAAGCCAGTTATATCAACGGGGCCGTGATCGAAGTCAACGGCGGGCTGACGATCTAAAGCAATAACTGCGGCCGGCGGCTCAGCCGGTCAGCAATGCCTGCAGCTTCGTGCGGTCGGGAGACCGTACGATGCCTTTCTCCGTAATCAATGCGCTCACAAGCTCGGCCGGCGTGACATCAAAAACCGGATTCGCCATGCGAATGTTCTGCGGCGCCCAACGGCGGTCGCGGTAACCCGCCACTTCATCCACGGAACGCTCTTCAATCGGGATCGATCCGCCGTCCGGTGTGCCAAGGTCGATGGTGGATAAAGGGCAGGCCACGTAGAACGGGATGCCGTGGCGCTTCGCCAATACGGCCATTATGTAAGTGCCGATTTTGTTGGCGACATCACCATTGGCTGCGACACGATCCGCGCCGACAATCACTGCGTCAATGGGACGGGTGCTCATCAGATGACCCGCAGCGCTGTCGGCAATCAGCGTTACCGGAATCCCGTCCTGCTGCAACTCCCATGCGGTCAGTCGTGCGCCCTGGAGAAAAGGTCGCGTTTCGTTGGCAATGACTTCAATGTGTTTGCCGGATTCGATCGCCGAACGGATGACACCGAGGGCGGTGCCGTGACCGGCGGTGGCCAGCGCACCGGCGTTGCAATGGGTCATCACGCAGGCGGATGATGGCAGCAAGTCGGCGCCATGAGCGCCCATTGCACGGTTGATCTGCAGGTCGTCCGCCGTGATCTGATGCGCGGCTGCCAGCAATTGCGCGGCGCAGTCCGCACTGCTTATACCGAGGCAGCCCTCCAGCGTCCCGCGCATTTTCTTCAGCGCCCAAACCAGATTCACCGCAGTCGGTCGGCTGTCGGCGAGCAGTGCAAAAGCCGCATTCATTTCCCGGTCAAATTGACCTCGATCAGATTCCCGCAGCTTGCGGGCCTCCAGTGCGATGCCGTAGGCTGCAGCACAACCGATGGCCGGCGCGCCGCGCACCACCAGGTCGCGGATGGCATCCGCAGCCGACGCTGCCGAATCACAGCTGAGGTATTCGAGTCGATCAGGCAGCCATCGCTGGTCCAGGAGTTCGAGGTTGTTGTTCGTCCAGCGCAATGTGTGAAATGCCGGCATGATGTTTTGTTGTCAGTCTTTTGGTTGCGCGCGCACGCGCTGTTCGAAACCACCGTATTCGAGTTCGGCCCGGGTAATATCTTCCGCGGATGCAGAACGATAACAGCCATGTGCGCTGGCACGGCTGATGATGGCGATATCGTGGAGATAGATTTCTGCGGCAACAGCGGCGTAATGCGCGTTGACCCCGAAAGCGCAGAGCCCGAAGGAGGGATCCAGCGCGATGCGCGGTGCGGCATCGATGCCGTGCGGCGTACTGCCGAGCGTCTGTTGCAAGTAGTCCCGATAGCGCCGGCTATAGGCCTCCATATCGCCATCGATCAGCGGCAACCGCTTGGTGTAAATCGCATGTTGTGGTGTCGGCGGGCCCTGCTGCGATATATCGGCAAGGTCGGCGCGGCGCGCGTAGGCGAGAGTCTGCGCCGTGCTCGCGACGCAAAGACTCAAGGGAAATCCGGCAACGGTTGAAGCTGCCTGGCGCAGAGACTCCGCCCGATCGGCACCCGATGCAAAGTCATCCGTTTCCGGTAATGCCCATGCGCCTTTCGTCTGCAGCCAGCCTTCCGCGCGATTGACCAGGCGAAGCAGGTTTTCATAGGATTCACGCGCGCTGTTGCCGAAAGCCACAACGCCATGAAACGCCAGAATCAGGCCAATGGTTCTGGCTGTTGCGCGGGTCTCAAACGCTGCCTTGCAGGCACGCGCCAGCGCTGCACCGGAATGACGATAAGGTACGACCGGCGCCAGATCGCCAAACACCTCGGTGCAGCGTGCTTCGCAGTCAGCGACATTGGCCACCGCCAGCACCGCATCCGCATGCGCATGCTCAACATATGCAAACGGCAGGGCGGCGTGGAGCAGGGTTTCAATCGAAGGTTTTGCGGATCGGGGCGACAGCTTGCAGGCATCAACCCGGCTCATCAGTTCGGTATCGGACATACCCACTACATTCAACAGTGCCTTCAACCGCGCCAGATCAAGCGCGGTGAAATGCTCTTCCCGGACTGCGCCGAGATCGGTACCGGTGCCTTTGACGTAAAGCGTATCGGTAGTTTTCAGCGAGGTATTGCCGCCGCCGTACAACACCATGTCCTTGTTGCCACCGATCAGCCTTGAGGTGTAGGCGCGCAATGCGAGCGGTGCAGTGCTGCTCGCTGCAATGGTGTCATCCCAGAGGTTTTGCATGATCGTTCATGTCGTCCAGGCACTCATTATAATCGTGGCATGTCATCACCTACCGGATTCAGCGTGCGTGCCGCTTCATGGCAGCAAGATCTGGCGCCTCTGCAGGATTTGCGCCGGACCGTGTTCATTCTGGAGCAACAGGTGCCGGAGTCGCTGGAATGGGATGAATTCGACGCGGTATCGCAGCATGCCCTGGCACTTGATGCACATGACCACGCCATCGGCACCGGCCGCCTGCTGCCGGATGGTCATATCGGGCGCATGGCAGTCCTTGGTGAATGGCGCGGCCGCGGTGTGGGCGGTGCCATTCTTGAATTTCTGGTGGAATACGGAAGAATGCGTGGCGATGCCATTCTGCATCTCAATGCACAGACGCATGCCATCGGATTCTATGAACGCCATGGTTTTGCCGTCCATGGAGAGGAATTCCCCGACGCCGGCATTCCGCACCGGCGCATGTCGCGCAAACTTTAAGCCGCCGCGCGCTGAATCCTGAAGGCGCGGGCATCTTCGCTGGCCGGAACGCCGCCAGGACCGAAACGTTTCTCATGGAAAAACACATCGCCGGTGGTATTGACCAGCACCACGGTGGATGTGCGCGTGCCGTAGTGTTCACCGCGGATAAAAGGCG
>JBIIZE010000045.1:0-10021 GCA_044346435.1 Burkholderiales bacterium | reverse complement strand
TGGTCACCGGCACCGACATCTTGTTGTACTGCACCTGCGGATCGGCGAACACTTCATCCATCTTGTAGATCGGTCCGCCGGCAACGCCGCATTCCTCGAAACGCGCGGTCCAGTAGGCCTTGTCCTTGGTGACCATCAGCGCCTGCAGTTCATTATTCAGCGCATCGCGGTTCTTCGAGCGCGCGGCGCGATCTTTGTATTCGGGCTTTTCATTGAGGCCCGTAGCACCCAGCGCCTTGCACAGCCGCGCAAACATTTCGTTGTCGCCGGCGGCGATGTTCATGTAACCATCACTGGTCTGGAACACGCCCGTCGGGATCGACGTCGGGTGGTTGTTGCCCGCCTGCTCCGGCACCTCATGATCCACGGTCCAGCGCGCCGCCTGGAAGTCGAGCATGGCGATCATCGCATTGAGCAGCGACACTTCAACCCACTGCCCCTCACCCGACTGCTCGCGCTCAAGCAGCGCGGTCATGATGCCCAGCGCGCAATACAGGCCGGCCGCCGAATCAGAGATTGCGCTGCCGGCGCGCATCGGGCCGCGCCCCGGCTCGCCGGTGATCGCCATCAACCCGCCCATGCCCTGAGTGACCTGGTCGAAACCGGGACGCTTGGCATAGGGCCCGGTCTGACCGAAACCGGAAATACTGGCCAGTATGATTTTTTTGTTGACCGATTTCAGCGACTCGTAATCGATGCCCAGACGGAACTTCACGTCAGGACGATAGTTTTCCGCGACCACGTCCGACTTTTCGACGAGTTGCTTGAAGATTTTCAGGCCATCCGGGTCTTTCAGGTTCAGCGTCAAGCCGCGCTTGTTGCGGTGCAGGTTCTGGAAATCGGCGCCGGTGCGTTTACCGCCCCAGCCGTCGGACAGGTTCAGGCCCGGCGGGGTTTCAATCTTGATTACGTCGGCGCCCCAGTCGGCGAGCTGGCGGACTGCGGTCGGACCGGAGCGCACGCGCGTCAGGTCGATCACACGGAAGCGGGCCAGCGGGCCCTTGCGCTGAGTAGTTGCATTCATGGTCTTGTCTCTCTCGAACGGAATGGGAATAACGAATTAACGAAATACGGATAAAGATTGAAGCTGATTTCCGGCATGACTTTCAACCCTGTTTGGGCACCGCAGAAGGCGCCAGCCGAATAACCCCGAGTTTCGCACAAAATGGCCCGGCTTTCCCCGTCGAATCCACGGGCTGATATAGAATCTGCCGATGTCTGCACCAGCCCAGGTCATCCCCGTCGATTTCGAACGCCAGCGCGCCGTTTGCGCGGCGTTGCGCGGCTTCATGCCGGAGCACAGCGTGTTGTTCGAACGCGAGGATGTCACACCCTACGAATGCGATGGTCTTTCGGCCTATCGTCAGGTCCCGATGGTGGTCGCCCTGCCGGAAAACGAAGAACAGGTCTGCGCCATTCTCGAAACCTGCCATGAAATGCACGTGCCGGTCACCGCGCGCGGCGCCGGCACCGGACTCTCCGGCGGTGCGCTGCCACTGGGCAACGGCGTGCTGTTGTCGCTGGCAAAGCTGATGAAAATCACCGCCCTTGATCCGCTCGCGCGTACCGCGCGTGTGCAGCCCGGCGTACGCAATCTGTCGATTTCCGAAGCCGCGGCGCCTTACGGCCTGTATTACGCACCCGATCCGTCAAGCCAGATCGCCTGCTCCATCGGCGGCAATGTCGCCGAAAATTCCGGCGGCGTGCATTGCCTCAAATATGGCCTGACGGTGCACAACATTCTCAAACTGCGCGTGGCCACCATTGAAGGCGAAATCATCGAACTCGGCGGTGGCGGCCTGGATGCCGCGGGCTACGACCTGATGGCGCTGATGACCGGCTCCGAAGGACTGCTCGGCGTCGTCACCGAAATCACTGTCAAGCTGCTGCCCCGCCCGGAATGTGCGCAGGTCGTACTCGCCGCCTTCGACGATGTCGGCACCGCGGGACAGGCCGTCGCCAACGTTATCGCGGCCGGGATCATCCCGGCAGGCATGGAAATGATGGACCAGCCGGCGACCATGGCCGTCGAACCCTTTGTCAACGCCGGCTACCCCACTGACGCCGCCGGCATTCTGCTCTGCGAGTCGGACGGTACGCGCGAAGAGGTGGCTGACGAAATCGCACGTATTGAAAAAATCATGTCCGACAGCGGCGCGCACCTGGTGCGTGTATCGCGTGACGAAACCGAACGGCTCAAATTCTGGGCCGGGCGCAAAGCCGCCTTCCCCGCCGTCGGCCGCCTGTCACCCGATTATTACTGCATGGACGGCACCATTCCGCGCAAACGCCTCGCCGAAGTGTTGCGCGGCATCACCGCAATGGAAAAGAAATACGAGCTGCGCTGCGCCAATGTGTTCCACGCCGGTGACGGCAACCTGCATCCGCTGATCCTCTACGATGCCAATGACGCGAGCCAGTTGCAGCGCGCTGAAGATTTCGGTGCTGAAATCCTCAAGCTTTGTATCGACGTCGGCGGCACCATTACCGGCGAACACGGTGTCGGCGTCGAAAAAATCGATTCAATGTGCGTGCAGTTCAGCAGCACTGAACTGGAAACCTTCCACGCGCTGAAACATGCATTCGACGAACACGGCCTTCTCAACCCCGGCAAGGCAGTGCCCACTTTGCACCGCTGCGCCGAATTCGGCCGCATGCACGTCCATTCCGGGGCCGAAAAATTCCCCGGGCTTCCGCGGTTCTGACATGTCTGATCCGGTGATCCAGTTTGCGGACACGATCCGCGCCGCAGCGGATGCCAAACAGCCGCTGAACATCCGCGGTGGCGGCAGCAAAACGTTTTACGGCAACCTCTCCTCAGGCGAAACGCTCGACGTCAACGCCTATCGCGGCATCATTGAATACGAACCGACCGAACTGGTGATCACCGCCCGCGCCGGAACACCGCTGGCCGAGATTGAGACGGCCCTGCGCGAGAAAGGGCAGATGCTCGGTTTTGAACCGCCGCATTTCAGCCCGGCGTCGACGCTGGGCGGATGCATCGCCGCGGGCCTGTCGGGACCACGACGTGCTTATGCCGGCTCGGCACGCGATTACGTACTCGGTCTCCGCCTGCTCGACGGTCGCGGCACCGACCTGCGCTTCGGCGGACAAGTCATGAAAAATGTTGCCGGATACGACGTATCAAGATTGATCACCGGCTCATTGGGTACGCTGGGTGTAATTCTTGAGGTTTCACTCAAAACACTGCCCCTGCCGCCTTCGGAAATGACGCTTTGCCGCGAACAGACACAGGCTGAAGCACTGGGCCTGATGAATGAATGGGCCAGCAAGCCGCTGCCGATTACCGCGACCTGTCACGTTGATGGCCGTCTGTATGTCCGCCTCGCCGGCGCCACACCCGCCGTGCATTCCGCCGCGGCAAAACTCGGTGGTGAAACGGTTGCCGATGGCGCCGCGTTCTGGCGTGATCTCCGGGATCAGCGCCATGCGTATTTCGCCGGCGAAACAACCCTGTGGCGGCTGTCGCTGTCGTCCACGGCACCGGAATTGCAATTACCGGGCGCGCAACTCATCGAATGGGGCGGCGCACTGCGCTGGCTGCGTTCTGACGGCGACGCCATGAGCATCCGCAAAGCCGCGCGCAGCTGCGACGGCCACGCCACCCGCTTCCGCGGCGGCGACCCTCGCACCGGCGCCTTCCATCCGCTGCCTTCAGCAATGCTCAAGCTGCACAAACGCGTGAAACTGGCGATGGACCCGGCGGGCATTTTTAATCCCGGCCGCCTGTACGCGGATTTCTGACCGACATGCAAACCACGCTCGCCGATTTCATCAAGGACACGCCTGAAGGCCGCGAGGCCGAGTCGATTCTGCGCAAGTGCGTGCACTGCGGATTCTGCACCGCGACCTGCCCGACCTATCAATTGCTCGGCGACGAACTCGACGGGCCGCGCGGTCGTATCTACCTGATGAAGCAGGTGCTCGAAGGCGTGCCGGCGACAGCCAAAACGCAGTTGCACCTCGATCGCTGCCTGACCTGCCGCTCCTGCGAAACCACCTGCCCTTCCGGCGTGCAGTACGGGCGCCTGCTCGACATCGGCCGTGAAGTGGTCGCAAAACAGGTGCCGCGCAGCGGTTTCGCGAAACTGCAGCGCCAGGGTCTGGCCGCAGTACTGCCGCGTCCGTCGCTGTTCAATCCATTGCTGGCTGCGGGACGTATCGCACGCAACATGCTGCCCAAGGTGCTCGACGACATTGTGCCGGACACGCCGGCGCGCGCCCGCCCCTGGCCCATTGGCGGTCACGAACGGCGCATGCTGGTGCTCGAAGGCTGCGTTCAACCCGCACTGTCGCCGGCGACCAATGCCGCAGCCGCGCGTGTACTCGATCGCCTTGGCATTTCGCTGGTGCATGCGCCAAATGCAGGCTGTTGCGGCGCGGTGACCTTTCATCTCGATCAGCAGGAGCAGGCACTCGCGGCAATGCGGCGGAACATCGACGCATGGTGGCCGCACATTGAACAGGGCGCTGAAGCCATCGTGTTCACCGCCAGCGGTTGCGGCACGATGATCACCGACTACGGTCATGCGCTGGCTGCAGATGCGGGATACGCCGAACGCGCCAAGCGCATCTCGGCCATGGCCTGCGACCTGAGTAGCATTGTCGAGAACGAAAAAGACAAATTAAAACAATTACTTGCAAACAAACGTCTGCAGGAGACCATCGCCTTTCACCCTCCCTGCTCCCTGCAGCACGGCCTGAAACTGAAGGGCCGCGTCGAGACACTGCTCATTGATCTCGGCTTCACACTCGCACCCGTGGCCGATTCGCACCTCTGTTGCGGGTCGGCCGGCACCTACTCGATCCTGCAACCGGAAATTTCCGCACAACTCAAAACCAACAAGGTGCGTGCACTGACTGCGCATGCACCGGCGCAAATCCTCACCGCCAACATCGGCTGCCAGACGCATCTGCAATCAGCAACGAATGTGCCGGTCAGGCACTGGATCGAAGCAGTAGACGACCTGCTGTCCGCATAAACGCAGCACCCGGCATTTTTATTGATTCAGGCCCCGCATTGCGGGGCTTTTGTTTGGGCCTTGTACTTTTTGTGACAGAGGCGTACTCTGCGTCGCGATGGCGGAGTGTCGGACCCAAAACACGGGGTATCAAGAACCGGCAGCAAGGTACTTGTACTTTTTGTGACAGGGGCGTACTCTCCGCTGCAATTACAACCCGCCGAGGAGTGCGCAATGACTGCAGTCGCAACCATCACCGCCTATGATCTTGCAGTCACCGCACCGGCCGCACGCCGCGCAAAAACCAGTCCTCCGCCCCGACGCATCAACGGAATTCCGGTCTACGAACAGGAGTTCTGGACCAGCAAGCAACGCCAGGCCAATCCGCTGCACGAAGTGTCCTACCGCGGCTGCTTCAAACCGCAGCTCCCCGCCTACTTCATCGACCGCCTGAGCAAGCCCGGCGATTTCATCTATGACCCGTTCAGCGGTCGCGGCACCACCGCCGTCGAAGCCGCGCTGATGGGCCGCAACGTGATCGCCAACGATATCAATCCGCTGTCGGCAATCCTGACGCTGCCAAGACTCGAAGCGCCGCTGATCGCCAACATTGATGTGCGCCTGCGCGCGATCAAAGTCGGCGCGAAACAGAAAAACGACATCGACCTGTCGATGTTCTACCACCCGGACACCGAACGCGAATTGCTGAACCTCCGCGCCTATCTTGCGGATCGCAAAGACAGCGGCAAGGAAGATGATGCCGATCGCTGGATCCGCATGGTCGCAACAAACCGGTTGACCGGCCATTCACCGGGATTTTTCTCCGCTTATACGCTGCCGCCGAACCAGGCGGTATCGCCGGAAAGCCAGATTCGCATCAATGAAAAAACCGGCAAGGATCCGGAATACCGCGATGTTCGCGCACTGATCCTGCGCAAATCGATGCAGCTGCAAAGCGACATCAATGCCGCGGCGCGCTGGCGTCTGCAACAGGCCGCAGCCAAGGCCATGTTCCTTGAGGGATCAGCCGGAGCAACCGCAGACATCCCGGACGGCAGCGTGCAGCTCACCGTGACCTCGCCGCCCTTCCTCAATGTCGTGCAATACGCCAAGGACAACTGGCTTCGCTGCTGGTTCAACAGCCTGGATGCCGAAGCCATCGGCGCCGGCATCACGATGGCAACCAGCGTCAATGAATGGTCCGCGGTGATGCAGGAAGTGTTGTGCGAGATTTACCGCATCACCAGGCCCAAAGGCTGGGTCGCCTTTGAGGTCGGCGAAGTGCAGCGCGGCTCGGTCAATCTCGATGAAGCCGTGGTGCCGCTCGGCCTCGAAGCCGGCTTCCGCTGTGAAGCCATCCTGATCAATACCCAGAAGTTCACCAAGACTTCGAACATCTGGGGCATCGGCAACAACGAACGCGGCACCAACAGCAACCGCATCGTGATGCTGCAGAAGCCGGCCTAGTGCCTGCGCCCGGCACGGGACAGCGCAGGACGCGCAAGACCGCCCCGCTGCTTTTACTGGCCGCGCTGCTGGCCCTTCCGCTGTGCGCTTCTGCGCTGGAAGGACAGGTCATCCATATTGCCGACGGCGATACGCTGACCGTGCTCGATGACCAGCACCGTTCCCATAAAATCCGTCTGGCCGGCATTGATGCGCCGGAACGCGGCCAGCCTTTCGGACGGCGCGCCACAGAAGCCCTGGCTGCACTCGCCAAAAACCGTCACGTTGTCGTCAGCGGCGGCAAAACCGACCGTTACCAGCGTCGCATCGGCATCGTTCGTGTCGCACCCGCAGAATGCGCAAACTGCAAACCCAGCGTGGATGTCGGACTGTCGCTGATCAACGCCGGCCTCGCCTGGCATTACCGCGCCTACGAACGCGAGCAAAGCCGCAGTGACCGGGAGCAGTATCGCCTGGCCGAAGACGGTGCCCGCACCCGCGGAGACGGGCTATGGACCGACGCCACACCGATGCCGCCGTGGGACTGGCGACGCGCGCGCAGGGACGGCAACGTCCCCCGTCAATAAGCCACGCTACAGGAATGGCAGTACGTCAGTCGACGGTGATGCGTGCCGCCTTGACGACCTGGGTGTATTTGTCGATCTCCGATTTGATCAGCGCGCCGAATTCTTCCGGTGTGCCGCCCGCAGGCTCCAGCCCCTGCACCGCCAGCGCCTCCGTCATTCCCGGCAGCTTCAGCGATGCGATGATGTCCTGATTCATTTTTTTCACCAGTGCCGCGGGCGTTTTCGCCGGCGCCAGCACGCCCTGCCAGTTCGACACATTAAAGCCCTTGACGCCGGATTCGGCGATCGTCGGCACATCCGGAGCCGCGGCAGCGCGTTTGATCGTGGTCACCGCGATGGCGCGCAGCTTGCCCTGCTTCACCTGCGGCAATACCGGCGGCATCGTACTGAAGACCAGTTGCACACGGCCGCTGACCAGATCGGTCATCGCAGGACCAGTACCCTTGTACGGCACATGCAGCAGATCGGTGCCGGTCGCAAACTTGAACAGTTCGCCCGCCATGTGCAGCGATGAACCGGTGCCCGCGGAAGCGTAGGTCAATTTGCCCGGGCTGGCTTTCGCCAGATTGATCAGGTCCTGCACGGTTTTGACCGGCACCGAGGGATTCACTGCCAGCATGAACGAAGAAGTCGCGACCAGTGCTGCGGGCGCAAAATCACGCACCGGGTTGTAAGGCAGATCCGCCTTCAACGCAGGCGTCTGCGCGAGATTGCCGACACTGCCCAGAAACAGCGTGTAACCGTCGGGATTGGCTGTCGCGGCTATCGTGGCCCCCAGCGCACCGCCGGCACCGCCGCGATTGTCGATGACGACCTGCTGGCCGGTAACTTCGGACAGCCGCTGACCCAGCGTGCGCGCCAGGATGTCGTTGCCGCCACCCGGCGGAAACGGCACCACCATACGCAGCGCCTTGTTGGGATAGCCGGCAGCTGCGCCTTGTGCCATTGCGACGGGCGCAGCCAGGGTGGCGAGCACGGCTACGCCGATGATTGATGATTTCACGGAACTCTCCTCGAATATTGGACCGGCGCTCTGTCGTGGCGCCGCTGGCCCGCATTGTAGGTTCGGCGCCGGAGCGGCGGCAAGCGCATTGCAGTTACAACGTAAAGGACATCAGATCCTCGCCCCACACCACCTGCCCCGGGTAGGTTTCGCGGATTTCGGCAAGAAGGCGCTCCGGCATGCCGTTCGAATCGATCCACGGACCATGATGCGTGGTGACCATCGTTTTAACGCCGGCATCTCGCGCCAGCGCCGCCGCAAACCGCGGCCCCGCGAGGCCGCCGGGATGCCGCGCCTCAAACGCAAAAGCATTCAGATAATGCACCAGCAGATCCGCGCCGGTCGCCAGCTCACGCAGTGCCGCCGGCGCACCGCCGGGCAGCGCGAGATTGACGTCGCTGGTATACACAAACGACTTGCCACCCGCCTCGATACGGTAGGCAAAGCTGTCGAGATAGGGCTGGAAGTGCGGCACCTCACAACGCAGCATTCGCCACCCTTCAAATTCAACCGCACCCGGCCCGGCCAACTCCGTTACCCGCGTATCCGGCCAGGGCCGCGGCGGCGTGCCGCCGCGTTCCTTGTAGGCACCGATGCTCAAGGGATGTTGCGTGCGCGACACCAGATCCCGGCTGAAGGCCCCTTGGGGACCGAATACCCGGTCAATGAATTCCTGGGTGCCGGGCGGTCCGAAAATGCGTAAGGGCGGCGTGCTGTCGCCGCTGGCATCCCAGCGGTGGTGAAACAGGCGGATCACGTCGGCGCAATGATCAAAATGCAGATGACTCAGAAACACATGCGTCACATCGGTCGGGCGTTTACCGGACTGCATCAGCCGCTGGAAGGCGCCGGGGCCGTGATCGATCAGGATGACATCGCTTCCGGTCTCGACCAGATAACTGGACGAGGCGCGCTTTAATGTCGGCAAAGGACTGCCGGTTCCGAGCAGTGTGATCTTCATCGCCGTCACGCCACCGCGGCCCGGGCAATTGCGCCGGCGTCCGGCAGCGTTTCCACCGCCCAGCACAGCCGGATAACCTCGTCAGCCTGCCTGTCGGTCAGGATGCCGTCGGCCAGGCCGCGGAACTTGGCCTCAAGGTCGGCATCACTCATCGGCCGCTCCAGCGTACCGAGCGCATGTTCAACGTAACGTTCCAGCTTGCGGCCATCCTTGAGCTGAATCGCGATGCGCGACTGCACGCGGCCGATACTTTCATCGCGGTCGATCCGTACGCGCTTGCGCAGCGCGACGGTGACCGGATCAAGAACACTTTCGTCGCTGAACTGCGCCTCGCCCGCCATGCCGGTGTGCAAGGCCACCGCTGCAGCATGGAATACGCTGAACTTACCCTCAAGCCCGGTTTGCGGATTTTCCTTGGCCGTCAGCTCAAAAACGATGGGACTGACCTTCAGATCAACACGTTCGATCATCTCCGGCACGAGTTTGTATTCATTGCGCAGCTGGATGCAGCCGTCAATCGTGCCCTGCACCACCAGGCCGCAGGCAAAGGGCTTGTACATATTCGAGGACAGCTCCCAACGCTTGCCCCACTCGGCCGTAATCACCGCCGGATCGAATTTGGTGGACATCACCTGCGCAAAACCGCGCTTGGCCTCGATGCCCTGTTCCGAGCTGGTGAAATTCCGCGAGGCGAGCATCGCCGCCATCAGACCGTTCTGGGCTGCACGCCCCGGATGCAGGCTCTTGCACATCGAACCGAACATTTCGCGCAGGCCGGAGGATTGTGTGGCTGCAATCCCCAGCGCCCAGGCCATCTGCTGCTCATTCAGGCCCAGCAGCTTGCCGCTGGCCGCTGCCGCACCGAACACGCCGGCAGTACCGGTGATGTGCCAGCCGATCATGTAATGCTCGGGGAACACCGAGAGTCCGACACGGCATTCCGCCTCGACGCCGAGCACAAACGCATGCACAAGATCGGCGCCGCTGATGCCTTTCCACTCGGACAGCGCCAGCAGGGCCGGATATACCGGCGCACTCGGAT
>JBIIZE010000280.1:0-3665 GCA_044346435.1 Burkholderiales bacterium | reverse complement strand
AAGACATGCGAACTGACGCCGTTGACCAGTGCGGCATGCAGGCAATCGGTACGTTCGCGACGGCCGAGGATCTGCGCCTGCGCCGGCCCGGCAAACGGCAGCACTGCAGCCAGCATGTTGTTGATGGTTTCATGGCGTGAAGCGCCGATTGCACAGCCGCACCAGTTGAGCAGTGCGCGCGCCGCTTCGTGGCGTACGTCGACCGGAACTTCTTTACGCTGCGACTGGACGATATAACGGGCGAGGGTTTTGGTGACTTCCATGTTCAGGATCCGATGAAAATTCAGTCGGCTTTGACGCCGGAGGCCGCCAGCACCTTCGCCCACTTTGCCGATTCGGATTTGATGTAAGCGGAAAACTGTTCCGGTGTATTGCCGATGGTGGTCGCGCCCTGACCGGCGAGCTGTTTCTGCACGTCGGGCTGGCGTACGGCTTTCGCCACGTCGCCATGCAAGCGGCTGACGATATCGCGCGGCGTCCCCGTGGGCACCAGCAGGCCAAACCAGGTGCCCGCTTCGAATCCCGGAAAACCGGACTCGATCATGGTCGGAATATCCTGCGCCACCGCCTGACGCTGCAGGCTGGTCACCGCCAGCGCGCGCAACCGGCCGCTGCGCACCTGCTCAATCACCGACAGCATGTTGCCGAAGAACACCTGAACATTGCCGCCCAGGAGATCGGTGGTGGCCGGCGCACTGCCCTTGTAGGCGATGTGCACCATATTGACCCTGGCCTGCTGCTTGAAGAATTCCGCGGCGAGATGCGGCAGCGTGCCGTTGCCGGTGGAGGCGTAATTGATTTCACCGGGCTTGGCTTTCGCCAGCGCAATCAGGTCCTTGACCGATTTAACCGGCATTGAGGGATGGACCACCAGAACACTGGGCACACTGGCGACCAGCGACACCGGCACAAAATCGCGCTCGACCGAATACGGCGCCTTGCTGTTCATGTGCGGAATGACGGTGAGGATGCCGGCCGTGGCCATGAATACCGTATAACCGTCCGGCGCCGCCTTGGCCGCCACCTCGGCGCCCAGAATTCCGCCGGCACCCGCACGATTGTCGACAATGACCTGCTGCCCCAATGCTTCCGCCAACCTTCCGCTGACTGCGCGGGTCACGATATCCACACCGGCACCGGGCGGAAACGGCACGATGATGCGCACCGCTTTGGCGGGGTAAGACTGTGCGAAGGACAGTCCGGCAACCGCGGCCAAAAGGCCGGCGGCAATGAGTTGTTGCAGCGATTTCATTTTCATTTCCTTGAAATAAAACGGCAGCCGGAACAATGGACCAGCTGCCGCCTGTATTGAAGCATCAGCACTAGTACACCATGCCCGCCGCAGCATCCTGCGGCAGATCTTTCTCCGCCTCGCCGAGTTGTTCATAAAACGACTCGATATAGGCCTTGAAGGTCGTGTCATGACGCTGCATTTCGATTTCACCGAAATCCACCTGCGGCCGTGGCTGCAGGTCGAAGTGATTGTAATCATCCTTGCCGCGCACCAGACTCGCCGGCATGCGGCGCTTGCCGATGTAGCGCGTGCGCGTCGGAATATAACTCAGTGCAATGCCGACACGACGCTCATCCGAGCGGTTCGGCTGCGACTGGTGCACGACACAGGTGTGGTGCAGCGAAAACTGACCGGGCTTGAGAATCGCACGATCAATCTGTGACTGATCGAACCATTCGACGATGATCTGCCCCGCGGTATTGACGCTGTTCCTGATCAGGCCGCTTTTCTGCTGCAGTTGGCCGCGAATGTGACTGCCGACGGCGAATTCCACCGGACCCGACTGTTCAGTGACGTTGCACAACGCCACCCAGGCCGTGACATGGTCAAACGGCCGCAGACCGAAATACGTTGAATCCTGATGCCAGGCGGCGATGCCTTCGCTGCGCGGCTCCTTGATGAAAAAGCGTGTGGTGTAGAGCAGGATGTCCGGCCCCAGAAGGTCTTCCGCGGCATCGACAATGGCCGGCGTACGCGCCAGTTCATCGACCCATTTGCACAGGAAGTGGAGATTGCCGCGGTATTTCTTGTCGATCGCCATCAGCGATCCGCCAAGATGCGCCTCGGTCTTGCGCAGTTCCTCGCGATAACGGGAAACGTCGGACGCACTCAATGCATCCAGCGGGTAGACAAAGCCGTCAGCACGGTAATCGCGCTGCTGTTTTACGCTCAGTTTTTTCGGCATTTTTCCTCCTTGAACAGTCACGTTCGTTTGCTGTGTGCGCCGCCGGTTTATTGTTTTCCCGCTTCGGTATCACAATGCGGTCGTCATTCAGGAGTGCGGCAGGGTCATGCTAGTATATTTGTGAAAAAAACAATACGCACAATCCTGCATGCGGCAAACCGCTCCGCCAGCGCAATGCCCGCCCACCCTGAGAATGACCATGCCTATCGATTACCAGAAGCTGCTGAATTGGGATATTCCACAAGTTGAACAACAACTGACGAAACGCGACACCATCATTTATGCATTGGGCGTCGGTCTCGGCGCCGACCCGATGGATGCCAATGAGCTGCAGTTCGTCTACGAAGAAAATCTCAAGGCGCTGCCGACGATGGCGATCATCCTCGGCTATCCCGGCCCCTGGCACGCCTCGCCCGGTACCGGCGTCACCCGCAGTCACGTCGTACATGGCGAACAGGGCTTCACCATCCACAAACCGCTGCCGGTGGAAGGCACGATCATCGGCAAGACCCGCGTTACCGCGGTACTCGACAAGGGTAAAGACAAAGGCGCGCTGCTGCTGACCGCCTGCGATGTGCGGGACAAAGCCAGCAACGATCTGATCTGCACGCTGACCTCGACCACCTTCTGCCGCGCTGACGGCGGTTTCGGCGGCCCTTCCGGCCCGACACCGGCGCCCCAACCGATTCCCGAAACGCCGGCGCAGCATAGTTGCGATCTGCCGACGCTGCCGCAGGCCGCACTGATTTACCGCCTGTCCGGCGACTACAACCCGCTGCACGCCGACCCCGCCTATGCTGCGAAGGCCGGTTTCAAGGCGCCGATCCTGCATGGCCGCGCCACCTTCAGCGTGGTCGGCCATGCGCTGGTGAAAAGCGTCTGCGGTTACGACCCGCTGAAACTGAAAAGCATGTCCGGCCGTTTTTCGTCACCGGTGTATCCCGGCGAAACCATCCGCACCGAAATGTGGGTCGACGGCAAAGTGGTGGCCTTCCGCGCCACTGTGCCGGCACGCGGCGTTACCGTGCTCAATAACGGCCGCGCTGAGATCGCATAATTTAACATTTAAAATCAATTACTTATATAATTTCTGAGGACGTCATGGCAGAACCCAAAATGATGGAAGGCAAAGTCGTCGTTGTCACCGGTGCAGGTCGCGGCATCGGCGCGGCGATTGCCAAACTGGCCGCGCAAAAAGGCGCGAAGGTCATCGTTAATGACATCGGTGTCGGACTCGACGGCGCCGGCGGCGATCAGACGCCGGCCCAGGAAATCGTCAACGAAATCAAAAAAGCGGGCGGCGAAGCCGCGCCCAGTTACGACAGCGTGTCGGATTTCACCAGCGCCGGAAAAATCATCCAGTGCGCAATGGACCACTTCGGTCGCGTCGATGCTGTGGTCAACAATGCGGGCATCCTGCGTGACGTGATTTTCCACAAGATGAGTGAAATCGACTGGGATTCCGTC
>JBIIZE010000293.1:0-3601 GCA_044346435.1 Burkholderiales bacterium | reverse complement strand
CGCGCCGGAATTGCAGAAAAACACCTTGTCCATGCCGGAGGCGCCGGCGATGCGGTCGGCGAGTTTTTCCTGCGCCGCGATCTGGTAGATGTTGGAGGTGTGGATCAGTTTGCCGATCTGTTCACGCAGCGCAGCCACCAGCTTCGGGTGGCTGTGGCCAACCGCATTGACGGCCACACCCGCGAGTGCGTCCAGGTAGCGTTTACCCTGCGTGTCCCACAGCCAGACACCCTCACCGCGCTCGAAAGCGACGGGCAGGCGGCCGTAGGTGTTCATGACGTGTGACATGGTCCATCGACCTCCACAAAAAAACACGGCGGCCTGTTGCCGCCGGAACAGCTATTTTCGTTCAACCACGATTTGATTTGCAAGCTTATTTTCCCTCTGTTCCGAGAGGGAAAACCGGTCCGGTCTGCTAGACTCTGCGACTTCAAAATGCAGCTTCAAAACCAGTTCAAAATACAGGGGTCGGCAGCATGTTCGAAGGCGCGCCGGAAATCGTCATCCAGGGCATTACCGAAAGCGGCGAAACGTTTCGCCCGAGCGACTGGGCCGAAAGGCTCAGCGGCATGCTTTCGGTATTCAGCGATGACGGTTATCTGGCTTATTCGCCGTTCCTGAAGCCGATCATGGCAGGCGGTGTGCGCTGCGTGGCGATTGACCGGGAGCTGGAGCGACGCGACCCTGCGGCCTATGCGTTCCTGCTGCAGTTTGCCCGGGACAACCAGCTGAAGATGCGTCCGGGCCGGAAGGCCAGACGGCCTGAGGATGCTGCCGAAGGCGGTTCGCCCGATACTGCCGCGAAACCCGCCTGAACCTGCCGCGCAGTCGCGACAGGCGGGACAAAAAACTTAGGCCATCGCCTTGACGGCGGCGGACAGGCGGCTCTTGTGACGGGCAGCCGTGTTCTTGTGCATGATTTTCTTGTCGGCGATCGAGTCGATCGTGCTGACAGACTTCTGGAATACAGCGCGGGCGGCAGCCTTGTCACCGGCGGCGATAGCCTTGCGGACTTCCTTGATGGCCGTGCGCAGTTCAGAGCGCTGGGCACCGTTGAGGGCGCGACGCTTGACGGCTTGGCGTGCTGCTTTTTTGGCTGAAGCGATATTGGCCATGTAAACTCCGGATTTCGTTCGGAAAAAGGGCGTAATCATAATGAAAATACGTCCCGACCGCAAGCTGCGCTGTAGTCACCCCTTAACCCGCTGGTTTCCGAAAAAATGAATTTACTCAAGGCCTTAGCAACGGTCAGCAGCATGACGCTGATCTCCCGCGTGCTGGGTTTTATTCGCGATGCGGCGATTGCACGGGTTTTCGGGGCCGGTTTGGCAACCGATGCCTTTTTTGTGGCCTTCAAGATTCCCAACCTGTTGCGCCGGCTTTTTGCCGAAGGCGCGTTCTCCCAGGCCTTCGTGCCGATTCTTGCCGAATACAAGAATCAGCGCGGTGCAGCGGCTACCCGAACGCTGATCGATCATGTGTCCGGTGTGCTCGGTATCGCATTGTTGCTGGTTACTGCGGCCGGTGTGTTGGGGGCGCCGCTGATAATCGCAATCAGCGCTCCGGGTTTTACGTCCAATCCGGAAAAATTTGCGCTGACCGTCGACCTGCTGCGCATCACCTTTCCCTACATCGTATTCATCGCACTGACTGCGCTGGCCGGCGGCATCCTCAACACCTGGAGCCGTTTTGCGGTTCCCGCATTCACGCCGGTGCTTCTGAACCTGTCGTTCATCGGTTTCGCATTGCTGGCGGCGCCGTGGTTTGATCCGCCGATCATGGCCCTGGCCTGGGCCGTATTTGTCGGCGGTGTGCTGCAGATCGCCTTTCAGTTGCCGTTTCTGGCGCGTATCGGGATGTTGCCGCGACCGCGACCGAACCTGCGCGATGAAGGCGTGCGCCGCGTTCTGCGGCAGATGGCGCCCGCGCTGTTCGGCGTATCGGTCGGACAGATCAGCCTGCTGATCAACAATATTTTTGCATCGTTCCTGATTTCCGGCAGCGTGACCTGGCTGTATTTTGCCGACCGGCTGATGGAGTTTCCTTCCGGATTGCTTGGCGTCGCGCTGGGAACAGTGTTGCTGCCCAGTCTTGCGCGCAGCCACGCAGAACGGTCGACGCAGGCGTATTCGGCGCTGCTGGACTGGGGGTTGCGGCTGACCTTGCTGCTCGCGGTGCCGGCGGCCGCCGCACTGGCATTGCTGGCAGTGCCGCTGGTGACCACACTGTTTCACTACGGCGCATTCACCGAGTTGGATGTCATCAATACCAGCGACGCGGTGATCGCCTATTCAGTCGGCCTGGTCGGATTGATTGCAGTGAAGGTTCTGGCGCCCGGTTTCTATGCACGGCAGGACATCCGCACGCCGGTGAAAATCGCAGTGATTTCGCTGGTGGCAACGCAGTTGCTGAATCTCGTGCTGGTCTGGGAACTGCGACATGCCGGACTGGCGCTGTCGATCAGCATCGGCGCCTGCCTCAATGCCGGTCTGTTGTTGCGCGGCCTGCGCCGGCAGGCGATCTATCAACCGCAGCCGGGATGGGGCGTTTTTGTGCTCAAGCTGGCGCTGGCGGTGTACGTGATGGGTGCGGTGTTGTGGGTGCTTTGCGGGAATGTGGAAAGCTGGCTGTCTGCCGGTGCGCTGGAACGTATTGCGCGGCTGGCGCTGCTGGTATTTGCGGGCGCGGGGTCCTACTTCGGCACTTTGTGGTTGTCCGGTTTCCGGCTTCGCGATTTCAATCGTCGCGGCAGCGAATAACAGCTTGCAACACAGGTTGCAGCTTCAGCGCTGCATGACGCGCCGCGAAACATAGGACAGCAGATCCACCATCGCGACCAGCAGGATCATCGCAATCAGAATCGAGCTGGTTTCATTCATGTGGAACAGTCCCATGTGGAAGGCCAGCATCTGACCGAGTCCGCCACCGCCCACCACACCCAGTACGGCTGCCGCGCGGATATTGTTTTCCCAGCGGTACAGTGTGTACGACAGCAATTGCGGCAGCACCTGCACAAAGGTGGCGTAGACAAAAACCCGCGTCGGCGTCACGCCGCGCACGCGTAATGCGAAGGCCGGGCCCTGCGGCGCGTTTTCAATGGCTTCAGCGAACAGGCGCCCGAGTACGCCGGTGGTGTGCAGTGCCAGCGCGAGTGTGCCGGCGAATGGTCCCAGACCTGCCGAAATAATCAGCAGCGCCGCCCACACCAGTTCGGGAATTGCTCGAAGTCCGTTGAGCACCAGCCTTGTGGGCGTGCGCCAGTAGGCGGGATCGCCGGGGTGGGTCCGGCTCGCCGGCAGCGCGAGTGCGAGGCCGGCGATTGCGGCGAGCAGCGTGCCCAGTGCCGACATGGCGATGGTTTCAAGACTGGCGCCCGCCAGCTTCAGCAGGAAGGCCGGATCCGTTGACGGCGTCAGCAGTTCGGCCAGGAAACGCCCCATTTTGCGCAGCGCGTCGGCGGAGAGGAATTTTGCCCATTGCAGATCGAGTGACCAGAAGCTGGCGACGGTCAGCGCAAACAGCCCGAGCATGAACCAGCAGGCCGCGCAGCGTGCATCAAACAGTTTGGGTGGCAGGCGGTAAGCCTCGTTTGCCGCATCTG
>JBIIZE010000290.1:0-3608 GCA_044346435.1 Burkholderiales bacterium | reverse complement strand
CGGCGCGTCGATGCTGATGCGCCGTTGCACACTGAACCGGTCCGGCTGCCTGGACGCATACACCAGCAGCGCCGCGATCAGACCGGCAACGATCAACAGAATGGTGATACCCATAACAGCCCTCCCGTTTCAGCCCATGATCAGTGCCGCGCGTCCGGTCACAGAACCGGTTTCCAGCCGCTGGTGCAGCGCTTCGGCTTCCGCCATCGGTATTTTTTCGGTCACCAGCGGCCACAGGTCGCCGCGAGCCACCAGCTCCAGTGATTCAATCACTTCCTGTCTGGTCGCGTAACGGCTGCCCATCACTTCAATTTCCTTGCGCATGATCGCCGGACCGTCGGCATCAAACCGCGCGCTGTTGCCGGCAAGCAGCACCAGCCGTCCGCCAACATTGAGTCCGCCGATCGCGGATTCGATGCTCTGTTTGGTGCAGACATAGTCGAACACGACATCGACGCCTTTGCCGCCGGTCATTTCGATCAATTGTTCGCTGACCTTGCCATCGCTGGCGTCGATGGTCGCATCGGCGCCGCATTTGACGCAGGACTCGAATTTTGAAGCCTTCGTATCAACCGCAATGACTTTGCGCGCATGCGCCCAGCGCGACACCATCAGCATGTGCACGCCGAGACCGCCGCCGGCGCCGATCACCGCCACGGTGTCGGTCGGCATTACCCGCGCCTTGCGGGTGACCTTGAGCGGCGTCGCAATGGCGTCGCAGATCACGCCGATTTCGGCGGCATGTTTTTTGTGATTCATGGCTTCGGGCAGCGGAATGAAGTTTTCCGCGGGCAGCTTGATGTATTCGGCGTAACCGCCGTCGCATTCGCGGCCGACGTAACCGCCGAAGTTCTCACACAGCGTTTCGCGGTTGATGCGGCACCAGTAGCAATGGCCGCAGGTCAGGTAGAAATAGGCAGTGACCGCATCACCGGCCTTGAGCCGTTTGACGCCGGCGCCTGTGGCAACGATTTCGGCGGTGATTTCGTGGCCGAGGATGCGCGGGTATTGCACCGGTACGCGTCCCGCACGCACATGGTGAATGGTCAGGCCGGCGCCGCAGGACAGCACGCGGGCAACAGCTTCTCCGGGACCCGGAACCGGATCCGGCACGGTTTCCAGCACCAGCGGCTGGTTTTTACCCTTCAACAGCATGGCTTTCATGGCATTTCCTCCCGGTGCGCATCTTAACCCGCCCGCGCTGCCGGCCAAGAGAGGGCCGACACGCCAGTACCTTGATGTAAAACAAAACCCGTCCCGGGCGCGTCATTACTATCAGCAGCATCGGAGCCGCCGCGCAAACCAGATCTGTCGTAGCCGGGCTCCGCAGCTTTTGGAGGGTCCAAATATGAGAGTCGTGGTCGCCTTGGGCGGCACCGCACTGGCACGGCGCGGCGAAGCACTGGATGCCGAGGTGCAGCGCCGGAATATTGCTCATGCCATCGGCGCCGTTGCCGGCATCGCGCGCACCCACAACGTGGTCATCACACACGGCAATTCTCCGCAGGTCGGCCTTCTGGCAATGCAGTCGGAATCGTACCCCGGCCTGAAACCGTACCCGCTGGACATGCTCGGCGCAGAAACCGAGGGCATGATCGGATATCTGGTCGAGCAGGAGCTGCGCAACCTGCTACCGGGCAAACATGTGGTCACGGTGCTGACGCAGGTCGAGGTCAATCGCAACGACGCGTCTTTCCGTCACCCGTCAAAGGCCTTCGGACCGGCGCTGAACCAGCTGGAAGCGGAACGCCTCGCCCATGAACACGGCTGGACAATCTCGCAGGACGGCCTCAAGTGGCGGCGCACAGTGCCTTCTCCGGAACCGCTGCGCATCCTTGAACTACCGTCGATCAAACTGCTGTCTGACGCCGGGGTACTGGTGGTGTGTGCCGGCGGTGGCGGTATTCCGGTGACGGCTTCGCCCAAAGGGGGGATGCGCGGCGTCGAAGCCCTGATCGACAAGGATCTTTCAGCCTCGTTGCTGGCACACCAGTTAAAGGCCGATGCTCTGCTGTTTCTGACCGATGTGGAGGCGGTGTATGAAAACTGGGGCATGAAAGGCGCAATGCCGATCCGCGAAACCACGCCGGTCGAACTGCGCAAAATCAACTTTGCCTCGGGTTCGATGCGTCCGAAAGTCGAAGCGGCCTGCCGCTTTGTTGAATCCGGCGGCAGTTTCGCAGCCATCGGCATGCTCGAAGACGCTGCACAAATTCTCCTCGGTCAGCGCGGCACCATCGTGCGCCGCGGTGAAACCGGTCTGGATTTCACCAATAAAATCAGTGCCGGCGGCGACATTGAGTTCGTCCCGGCGAACGACGCGCCAAAGAAATAAGCCGCGACCTGCATCGCTGCAACGATGTCATGGACATGACCCGGAGCAAACGGCGCGCCCGCGCCGAAAGCCGGTAGAATCAAATCTCGTTTTTGCAGGCCGAGCGCTGCTGTAACTGCGCCCTTTTCCCCCAACACCCCCGTCGCATTACTCGCGATCACCGATTGCACGCATGGATATTCCCGGACACGACCGCGACCACATCGCCATCCGCGGTGCACGCCAGAACAATCTGAAAAACCTGTCGCTTGATGTGCCGCTGAACGAACTGGTGGTGGTCACCGGCGTTTCAGGCAGCGGCAAATCGTCGCTGGTGTTCGACACGCTGTACGCCGAAGGCCAGCGCCGTTACGTCGAAACCTTCTCGCCATACGCACGGCAGTTTCTCGACCGCCAGGACCGGCCGCAGGTCGATTCCATCGACGGCATCCCGCCGGCCATTGCCATCGACCAGGTCAATCCGGTACGCACCTCGCGCTCGACCGTGGGCACGATGACCGAGCTCAACGACCACCTGAAGCTGCTGTTCGCGCGTGCGGCGCATCTGCATTGCAAAGGCTGCGGTGCGAAAGTGACGCAGGACACGCCGCAATCGATATTCGATGCACTGCAGGCCCGCGCGAAAGCGGAAGGTGATCCGCGGCTGGCGATTGCATTTCCGGTGCCGGTCCCCGCCAATTTCAAGGCCGATGAAGTCAAGGCGCTGCTCGGTGCGCAGGGTTACACGCGTTTTCTGAACGAAGACAAAAGCGGTTTTGAAGTGGTGCAGGACCGGTTGCGCATGGGCAATGCCGAACGCGGCCGCGTCGTTGAAGCGTTGGAAGCCGCGATAAAAGTTGGCCAGGGCCGCATCAATGTGCATGTGCTCGCCGCCGATGATGCCAATGTCAGCAGTGGCACAGTCTGGAAATATTCCGCCGACCTGCATTGCGCAGAATGCGATATCCATTACACCGAACCCAACCCCAGCCTGTTCTCTTTCAATTCACCGATGGGCGCCTGCGACACCTGCCGCGGTTTCGGCCGGGTAATCGGCCTCGATTTCGGACTGGTGGTGCCGGATGAATCCAAATCACTGCGCGACGGCGCAGTGAAACCGTGGCAAACGCCGTCAAACAAGGAATGCCAGGACGACCTGATGAAATACGCGCGGCTGCGCGGCATCCCGGTCGACAAGCCCTGGCGCGAACTGTCGGCGAAGGAAAAGCGCTGGGTGCTCGACGGCGAACCGGAATGGGAAAGCTGGCGCAAATCCTGGCCGGGCACCTGGTAC
>JBIIZE010000291.1:0-3608 GCA_044346435.1 Burkholderiales bacterium | reverse complement strand
AGAAGAATTCCCGTCTTTCGGGCTATGGCGTTCAGCTGCGCGAGAAACAGAAGGTGCGCAGGATTTACGGCATTCTCGAGCGGCAATTCCGCAAGACTTACAAGGAAGCAGCCGCCAGCAAGGGTGTAACCGGCGAGGCGTTGCTGCAGAGTCTGGAAAGCAGACTCGACACCGTCGTTTATCGCATGGGCTTCGGTGCTTCGCGCACGGAAGCGCGCCAGGTCGTTCGCCACAACGGCATTCTCGTCAACGGCAAGCGGGTCAACATCCCGTCGTTCCAGTGCCGTCCGGGCGATGTGGTTGAAGTGGCGCAGCCGGCAAAGGCGCAACTGCGCATCAAGGGTGCGTCTGAAGCTGCCGAATCGCGCGGCTATCCGGAGTGGATCGAGGTTGACTCGAAGGCGCTGAAAGGCACCTTCAAGGCCCGGCCGCAGCGCTCCGAACTGCCGTCCACGATCAATGAGTCGCTCATCGTCGAGCTTTACTCGAAATAATTCCCGAGAGGTAGATCCGTCATGTCCAGCAGCGCCTTCCTCAAGCCTCGGATCATCGATGTACAGGGTGTGTCACCGTTCCACGCCAAGGTTACGATGGAACCGTTCGAGCGCGGCTACGGCCACACGCTCGGCAATGCACTGCGCCGCACGCTGCTGTCTTCCATGCCCGGTTATGCGGCAACGGAAGTCAAGATTGCCGGCGTGCTGCACGAGTACTCCACCATCGACGGCGTTCAGGAGGACGTGGTTGATATTCTTCTGAACCTGAAAGGCATCGTTCTGCGGTTGCATAACCGCGACGAAGCCATTCTGACCCTGAAGAAATCCGGTGAAGGCGTCGTGACCGCGGCTGACATCGAACCGATGCACGATGTTGAAATCATCAATCCCGATCACGTGATTGCGCATCTGACGGCGGGCGGCAAGCTCGACGTGCAGATCAAGGTCGAAAAAGGCCGTGGCTATGTTGCCGCTGTCACCCGTCGCGGCGATGAAGAAGCGCGTAGCGTCGGCGGTCTGATGCTGGATGCCTCGTTCGGTCCGGTGCGTCGCGTCAGCTACGCTGTGGAATCGGCGCGAGTTGAACAGCGCACGGACCTCGACAAGCTGGTGATCGACATCGAAACCAACGGCGCGATCGATCCGGAAGAAGCCGTGCGTTATGCGGCCCGCGTTCTGGTCGAACAGCTTTCCGTGTTTGCCGATCTCAAAGGCACCCCGGCGCTGATCGAAGAGAAGAAAGCCACCCAGATTGATCCGGTCCTGCTGCGTCCGGTCGACGATCTGGAGCTGACCGTGCGTTCAGCGAACTGCCTGAAAGCCGAAAACATTTACTACATCGGCGATCTGATCCAGCGTACCGAAACGGAGTTGCTGAAGACCCCGAATCTGGGCCGCAAGTCGCTGAACGAAATCAAGGAAGTGCTGGCCTCCCGCGGTCTTACGCTGGGGATGAAGCTGGAAAACTGGCCGCCTGCCGGCCTCGAAAAGGTTTAAGAGGGCATCATGCGTCATCGTCACGGTTTACGGAAACTCAATCGCACCAGCAGCCATCGACTGGCAATGCTGCGCAATATGGCCAACTCGCTGCTGCGTCACGAAGCGATCAAAACCACGTTGCCCAAGGCCAAGGAACTGCGCCGCGTGGTCGAGCCGATCATCACCCTGGGCAAGAAGCCGTCTCTGGCCAATCGCCGTCTGGCATTCGATCGTCTGCGCGACCGCGAGAACGTGGTCAAGCTGTTCGAACTGCTGGGCCCGCGTTACGCCAAACGCAACGGCGGCTATCTGCGCATCCTGAAATTCGGCTTCCGCAAAGGCGACAACGCGCCGATGGCGTATGTTGAACTGATGGATCGTCCGGAAGAGGCTGCTGAAGCCAAGACGGAAACGGCAACCGCCTGATCATCGGCGGCACGTAAAAAAACCGGGCTAGCCCCGGTTTTTTTACGTCGGAAATATATTTAAATTTATTTAAAAACAAATACTTATATTTACACCGGGTTATTGCCGGCGACTGTTTCAGGTAATCAGGATCACCCGATAATCATTGACGTTGGTACGCGTCGGGCCGGTGACGACAAGGTCTCCGGTGGCTTCAAAAAAGCCGTAGGCATCATTACCGTCCAGCAATGCTGCCGCATTGATGTGCTTGCGCGCAGCACGCTGCAGTGAATCCGGGGTCAGCAGGGCGCCGGCATTATCTTCGGAGCCGTCGATGCCGTCGGTGTCACCGGCCAGCGCATGGATATTGGGCGCGCCATTGAGATCCAGTGCCAGCGACAGCAGGAATTCAGCGCAACGGCCGCCGCGTCCCTTGCCACGAACCGTGACCGTACACTCGCCACCGGAAATCAGCGCGACCGGCGGCTGCCACGGAGCATTGTGTTCGCGGACAGCACGGGACAAGGCACCGTAAACCTTGGCGACTTCGCGCGCCTCACCGGTGACCGAGTCGCCGAGAATCGCGGGCGTAATGCCTTTCGTGCGGAAATAATCGGCTGCTGCCTGCAGCGATTGCCATGCTGTCGAAATGACCTTGTTCTCCGTCTTTGCGAACGCGCGATCACCCGCCTTGGGCGTTTCGGCGATTTCGCCGCGCGCACCGCGTGCCAGATGCGCAGCGATTGCCGGCGGGGGCTGCACGCCATAACGTTCCAGAATGGCGATCGCATCGGCGTAAGTGGTCGGGTCCGGTGCGCACGGACCGGAGGCGATATGTGTCGGGTCATCACCGGTCACATCCGAGATCACCAGCGCCAGCACCGGAGCGCGCGATGCCGCAGCGAGCCGTCCGCCCTGAATCTGCGACAGGTGTTTGCGCACCGTGTTCATTGCCTGGATCGGCGCACCCGAATGCAGCAGCTGTTTGGTGACCTGTTTCAGATCCGCCATCGAAACGCCTTCCGCAGGCAGTGACAGCAGGCTCGATCCACCTCCGGAGACCAGTACCAGCAGCAGGTCCTGCGGCGTCAGTGTTTTGACCTTCTTGAGAATTTCAGCGGCGGCCTGTTCGCCGGCAGCGTCCGGCACCGGATGGCCGGCTTCAATCACGGTGATGCGGTTGGTGAGCAGACCGTGGCGGTAACGCGTAATGACCACGCCGTCGAGCGGCGACGCGGCCGGCCAGTATTGTTCGACGGCCAGTGCCATCGATGCTGCAGCCTTGCCCGCACCCACCACCAGCGTGCGGCCTTTGGGCGGCGGCGGCAGGTGTGCGGGGAGAATGCGCTGCGGATCGGCCGCAGCAACTGCCGCGGCAAAACTGCCGGTGAGCAGTTCACGCGCGGCCTCGGATTTCACACCAGCACCGTTTTCAGATGAATGCCGGTATGGCTGCCCGGATTTGCCGCGATGGTTTCCGGCGGGCCTTCGGCAATGATCCTGCCCCCACCGCCACCGCCCTCGGGACCGAGGTCGATGACCCAGTCGGCGGTCTTGATGACGTCGAGATTGTGTTCGATGACAACGATGGTGTTGCCGTGATCGCGCAGGCGGTGCAGTACACGCAGCAACAGATCCGTGTCGTGGAAATGCAGGCCGGTTGTCGGTTCGTCGAGGATGTACAGCGTGCGGCCGGTGTCGCGTTTGGAAAGTTCAAGCGCAAGCTTG
>JBIIZE010000292.1:0-3608 GCA_044346435.1 Burkholderiales bacterium | reverse complement strand
ATTGAGATGGCCTTCCGCCTTGCGCTTGGCCAGCTTCTCCGGCCCGCCCATGGCCATGACTTCATCGGTTTTCTGTTTGTATTCTTCTAGCAGTTTTTCAAATGCCACGGCAGATCCTTCGAAAAAACGGGACAGCGCAAAATGCGCAGTGTCGAATGGACATTCTAGGGCAGCACTCCCGGCAAGTCCGTGCAAGTGCCGCTTCGTGGACATGAAAAGTACTTATCGGCCTCAAAACGAGACCAATCGGACTGCCGGTTACTTCAGCATATGCCGCGCAATGACCAGCTGCTGGATCTGGCTGGTACCTTCATACAGCCGGAACAGTCGCACGTCACGAAACAGCCGCTCCACCGCTGACGCCTGCATATAGCCTGCACCGCCGTGAATCTGTACGGCGCGGTCTGCCACGCGGCCGACCATCTCGGCACAAAACAGCTTGGCGCAGGAAGCTTCCATCGTGATGTTCACGCCCGTGTCTTTTTTGCGCGCCGCTTCGAGCACCATGCTGCGGCCGGCGTAAACCTCGGCCTTGGAATCGGCGAGCATCGCCTGCACCAGCTGGAATTCGGCGACCGGCTTGCCGAACTGCTTGCGCTCGCGGGCATAGTTCAGCGCTTCGTCGAGCAGGCGCTCTGCCGCACCAACGCAGACTGCGGCGATATTGAGCCGCGCCTTGTCGAGCACCTTCATCGCGGTCTTGAAACCCATGCCTTCCTGGCCGCCGATGATGTTGGCTGCCGGGACGCGCACATTGTCGAAAATCACATCAGCGGTATGCGAACCGCGCTGGCCCATCTTGCGGTCGTAGGGCCCTACCGTCAGGCCCGGCGTGTTGCGTTCAACAATGAAGGCTGACACACCTTTCGCATCCTTAGAATTCAGGTCCGTGCGCGCCATCAGCGTAAATACGTCGGCTTCAGGGGCGTTGGTGATATAGCGTTTGCTGCCGTTGATCACGTAAAAATCGCCATCGCGTTTGGCCGTGGTACGAAGCGAACCGGCGTCGGAACCGGCCTCCGGTTCTGTCAGTGCGAATGAACCGGTGATTTCACCGGCAGCGAGCCGCGGCAGGTATTTCTTTTTCTGTTCTTCGCTGCCGTCGATGACAATGCCCTGCGAACCGATGCCGGTGTTGGTACCGAAGCGCGAACGGAATACCGGCGAGGCGTAACACACGGCCATCGACGTCAGCACTTCCTCTTCCGTGGTCAGGCCCAGCCCGCCGTATTCCTCCGGGATGGTCAGACCGAACAGACCGAGGTCGCGCATTGCGGCGACGATATCGGCGGGAATCTCGTCGGTTTCGGTGACCTCCTCCTCACGCGGAATCAGTTTTTCGCGAACGAAACGCTGCAGGGTGTCGAGCAGAATGGAAAAGGATTCGGGGTCGCGGATCATGGAGAACCTGTTATGGGTAACTGGTGACTGGTAAATGGTAATTAGTAATTGGTGGGGAAATTTTGACGGTTTTATCCAGTTACCAATCACCAATTACCAGTCACCAATTACTGCAATTCAACGTTCGCGTCCTTGATCACCTTCGCCCATTTGGCGATTTCGGTTTTGATCAGTTCAGCAAACTGCTCGGGCGTGCTGCCCACAGGATCGGCGCCGAGTTCGGAAATCCGCTTGCTGACATCCGGCAGTTTTAGGATGCGCGCGCTTTCTGCGGACAGCTGGGCGACGACAGCCTTGGGTGTGCCTGCCGGGGCCAAGAGGCCGAACCATGCACCGGCCTCATAACCCGGTACGCCGGCCTCGGCGATGGTCGGCAGGTCGGGCATCGCCGAGGAGCGTTTGCCGGTGCTGACCGCGAGTGCGCGGATCTTGCCGGCCTTCACCTGCGGGATATACGGCGGCATGTTGTCGATGGTCACGGCGATCTGCCCGCCCATCACGTCAGTCAGCACGCCGGCGCTGCCCTTGTAGGGAATGTGCACGATGGTTGAACCGGTCATGCTTTTGAACAGTTCCATCGACAGGTGCGCGGTACTGCCGTTGCCCGGTGAGCCATACGAAAGTTTTCCGGGATTGGCTTTGACGTGGGCAATGAATTCCTTGACGTTTTTCACCGGCAGGGAATTGTTGACGACCATGATGTTGGGCACCATCGCCGAGAGGCTGACCGGGGCAAAATCATTCACCGGATGCCAGCTGAGTTTGCGGTAGAGACTGACGTTGATGCCATGGGTGCCGGCGGTGCCCATCAACAGGGTATGACCGTCGGCCGTTGCACGCGCCGCAACTTCGGTGCCGATATTGCCCGCAGCGCCGGCACGGTTGTCGACAATCACCGGCTGGTTCCAGGTCTCGCTCATTTTCTGGCCGATGGCGCGGGCGAGGATGTCGGTGGTGCCCGCAGGTGTGTAGGCGACGATGATGCGAATCGGTTTGGTCGGAAATGCAGTAGCGGCCTGTACCGGCGACGACAGCGCCGATGCAGCCAGCAAGGCAACAGGCATCAACAGTTTCATGAGGCTCCTCCTCGGGTTTTAGTTCTGATGTTTGCGACAGATTACCGCGAACCGCGGCGGACCAGCGTCAATGTGCGCTTTGCAGGATTGACGCGGACGATGTCGCCGGTTCGGATCAGCTGGTAAGGGTCTGCCGACCAGCCTTCGGTAATGGTAATACCGGCGAATACGGCACCCTGCACCATCACCGGATTGGTCACGCCGAAAACAAAGGCTTTCGGGGCGATGCCCTTGTGCTGGATGTCGTAAAAGGCCCAGCCGGCGGCGATGCCGCCCTTGGCGCTGGGCGTGATCAGGATCTTGTCCCTGATGTTGTGACCTTCGAGCGCATGACCGGGGCGCGAGATCAGACCGCTCCAGCGGTCGAGGTCGTAGCGCGGGGAAAACCCTTCGGTGGACACCAGCGCTTCGCCTTCGACGATGTTGCCGAAGGCGCGATTGACGCGGATTGTTTTACCGGAATTGGCGGGTTTACTCACCGCACATCCTTGCCGGTGCAGGCGATGTCGATACATTCGCCGGTGCGGCGCAGGATGGTGTTGAATTTGTGCGCGCCGATGATATTGGCGAGTTTGGCCGAATTGGTGACGAGGTTACTCCAGCCGTCGCGCACACGCATCTGCGGCAGGTTCTGCAGGATGTAGAAACACACGCCTTCGAGCACGACGGCGCCGGACTGCTCGATGTCCTGCAGATAACCCAGCTCCTTCGCTGCGCTTTTGACGCCGTTGCTGGTGGTGATGAACAGCTGGCTGCCCTTCGCCACCTTGCGTCCCTTGAGCAGCGCGGCCAGCGTTTTCATTTCAAACAGCGACTGCTGCGGGCCGGAGAACACCACCAGGTTCAGCGGGTTGTTCTGCTTGTCGTACCCGGCATAAACCTTTTCGATATCGCGGTTGGTCACGGTCATGACTTCTTTCGGCTTGCCTCCGCCGAAGACCGCCTTCAGTGTCGGCGCTTCTGGCGTCACGCCGACCATGTGGAACATGCCCATCGAGCCGTAACTCGCCAGCGCGGCGCCGAGCTGTTTCAGTTCATCCGCTGTGGGCCGGCGCTTGATGCCGGTGAACACCGGCACCGAGTAATAGTCCTGATGCCCAGAGCCAACGATCTTGCCGATGGCGCCCCAGT
>JBIIZE010000289.1:0-3612 GCA_044346435.1 Burkholderiales bacterium | reverse complement strand
CACCGTTGTGGAAGGGACTGCCGCTTGCAATCTCGGCAGCCCTCTGTTTCACACCATTCACCCGCCGCTTTGTTGCGGGTGCATGGCAACTCAAGTCTGTTCTTTTTATCAGTATCAGTTACTTGATTATTGTCCGCAATAAGCGGTTATCCATCAATTAATTGATAACCCCTTCGTCAGTGCGTTTTTCACCTTTGTTGTCTTCCCAGGTGACAACGACCTTCTCGCCTTTCTGGCCGCCCTTGAAATCGAACTCCAGATAGGGATTTTTGGAAACTGCCGGGCCCCACTGCGCAGTCAGCACGGTCTTGCCCTGGTGCGTGGCAGTGACGCTGCGGATGTAGTGCGCGGGCACCAGTTTGCCTGATGCATCCTTACGCTGCCCGGTTTCCATTTCGTGGCTCATCAGGACTTTGACGTTCACTGCGCCATCTCGTGCGGTTGCACGAATTCTCATCGGATCTGCCATGATTTTCTCCTTGTAGGGTCAGCCGCCGCAGCCGCCGAGGGTGATCTTGATTTCCTGCTTGGTCATGTAGAATTTGCCTTCGGCCTTGACCAGCGCATAGACATCGGAAGTCTGGCCCATCTTCACCCGGGTTGAAACGCTGCCCGTGGTTCCGGCCGGTATGGCAAAACTGGCGACCAGCGGCGTCGGATTTTTCTCAACCAGCAGCGTGATCGATTCCGTGCCGGGCAGTTTGCTTTCCACCGCAACGGGCACTACTGCCCCATTCTCGGCTATGGCAGGAGCCTTGATGACAATGGCGTTGGAGGCGGCTGGATTCTGGGCGCCCACCGCACGCAAAGCCTCCGCCAGCGTTTTCATCGAAAACGCATCGGCCTGGGCCAGTGCTTCGCCGGGTTTCAGAATGCCTGCCGAGAGCAACAAGGCCAGCAGGCCTCCGCCTGTTTTGATGGCTTCTCTGCGCGAATGATTCATGTTTCCTCCTGTTTACTCAGTCTTAAGTATCCAGCGCACCAACGTGCGCAGGTCCTGCTCCTGCAAATTCGCAAACGGCGGCATCGGTACGTTGCCCCACACGCCCTGCCCCCCTGATTTCACTTTGGCCATAAGCCTGGTTTCGGCGCCGCTGTCGGCACGATATTTAGTGGCAATTTCGGCGAAGGAAGGCCCGATCACACGCTGCTTTGCGGTATGACAGGCCATGCAGCCGGCTTTTGCGGCAAGCGCCTGAGCGGGGTCGGCTGCAGGCGCCGCAGCTGCCGGTGCGGCGGCAACCACCGCGCTACCCGTAAGGCTGACGGCGCGCACGGGGCCGAACAGGCGGTTCTGCTCGACAAGATCACCGTGGGATCCGCGGGCATGGTCGGGCAGCGACGAAGTAATGCGCGGTTCCGGTCCGCAGTTTTTCATGCAGGCTTTGGCGTTGACATCGGGTTTACCCCGGGTTTCCCAAAGGCCGTGATTGCGGGTCAGGCCATTGCGGTTGGGCAGCCGTGCCTGCACTTCTGCCATGTTTTTATCGGAAAGAACGAAGCTGTCGGGAACGATATTGCCCTGGTTGAGCAAATACGCCGTCAGGGCATAAACCTCGTCGGCGGTCAGCGTTTTCGGCGCATTCCAGGGCATCGCGCGGTTGATGTAGTCCCACAACGTCGAGATCCGCGACAGTTTCATCACCGTCGTACGCTGCTCACCACCCTTGGCCAGTGCAGCAACCCGGCCGGTTTTGATGTCTTCGGGAGTGATGCCGCCAATGAGCGGCGGAAACATCTGATTGGATTCGCCAAAACTGCCGTGACAGGAAGTGCATTTGGCTTCCCACAGCGTCTCGCCTCTGGAGACACTGCCGGAACCGGGCGGCAGGCCTTTGAGATCGCCGCGAACGTCAATGTCCCAGGCTGCAATTTCTGCGCTGGTCGCTGCGCGACCGACGCCGGGATATAGCGGTTTTGCGGTTTGTGCAGCCGCCTGCACGCACGCACCGGCGGCTAGCGCGAAGACGACAACCTTCGCTTTATTCCACCTGGACATTGGAAACTTCCCCGTTTGCTGCCACCAGCCAGGACTGGATCGCATTGTTGTGATAGATCGAACGCGTGCCGCGAACCGCGCGCAACTGCGCGATTTTCGGCTGGACATAACCGGTATCGTCGATCGCGCGGCTTTGCAATATTGCAGGGCCGCCATTCCAGACCCAGTCAATGTTGAACCGCGTCAGGGCCTTGGGCAGCACCGGATTTTCGAGACGAGCCTCTTTCCAGTTGCGGCCGCCGTCGAAAGACACATCGACGCGGCGGACGCGGCCGCGGCCGGACCAGGCCAGCCCGGTAACGTTGTACTGCCCCTTGTTCAGCAGCACCTGACCGCCGGATGGCGTGGTGATGACCGACTTGCACTCCTGCACGGAAGAATACTGGCGGTGTAATCCGTCGGGCATCAGGTCGATGTAATGCAATGTCTCTTCGCGCGTATCCCAGGGTTTGTCACCGACTTCCAGCCGCCGCAGCCATTTGACCCATGACACCCCTTGCACGCCGGGCACCACGAGCCTGAGGGGATAGCCGTTCTCCGGGCGCAGGAATTCGCCGTTCATGCCCCATGCGACGAGTACGTCATCGAGCGCGCGGTCCATGCCGATGGTGCGGGTCAGGCCTGATCCGTCCGCGCCTTCCGCAAGAACATAACGTCCTTTTTTGATGTCGGCGCCGCAATGCTCCAGCAGTTTCGACAGCGGAACGCCGGTGAACTCGCAGCAGGACAGCATGCCGTGGGTATATTGCACGGTGGGCACGGCGACATTGCCCCACTCCATGCCGGTATTGGCGCCACATTCAATAAAATGGATCCGCGAGACCGACGGCAGACGCATCAGATCGTCCATGGTGTAAATCCGCGATTCGCGAACCAATCCGTGGACCATCAGTCGATGCTGACGCGGGTCGATATCCCACCATCCCTGATGGTGCCGTTCAAAATGCAGACCGTTCGGCGTAATGATGCCGAACAAGCCCTGCAAGGGCGCAAACGCCACCGATGACTGCGCAGCCCTGGTCAAACCCGGGCTTTCGCGGCGTTGCAGGTTTTTTTCAAACTCCGAGGGCATGCCATAACCACGCGCCGCAACCTGCTGGCCCAGCCCCGTGGAATGGGCGGGAAGATTGAGAATGGCCGGGTCACCCTGCGCTCGCGCGACACCGGCCCCCGCCAACGCAGCGACCGCTCCGCCCGTCAGCGACAGGGATCTTTTCAGGAATCCCCGGCGATTCTCGGGAGCAGGACGCACCTGCCCCATGGGGGTAACGGTTTTACTGTTCATACCTTTGATTTCCGTTTTGCCACTGGCGGCATCAGGTTGACGAGTTGGCGCTTCAGCGGACCGCGGTCATCAATGGTTGCCGCGATTCTGTTGCAGGCGGTTCGGCACAGTTCGATCATGGTGTCGTCGGCCATGCGATAAAAAATCTGGTTTCCCTCGCGGCGTTTGGCCAATAAACCATGCCGGTACATCAATCCCAGGTGCCGTGAAATATTGGATTGGGTCGAACCTGTCACTTCAACAATTTCGGATACGGTTCGCTCGGACTGGCAGATGGCATGAATGATCTTCAGCCGCGCAGGCTCCGACATCACGGAAAAATAATCCG
>JBIIZE010000288.1:0-3613 GCA_044346435.1 Burkholderiales bacterium | reverse complement strand
TTCGCCTTCGCGCCGGCACTGCCGGCACTTTGCATCGAGATTCCTGGCCACTTGTGGGATCTCCCTTAAATTCTGCGTTTCTTCGGCGGACGGCAGCCGTTATGCGGCACGGGCGTCACATCGGAGATGCTGGTGATCTTAAAACCTACGGCGTTCAGCGCGCGCACTGCGGACTCGCGTCCGGGTCCGGGTCCCTTGATCAGGACTTCGATATTCTTCACACCGCATTCCTGCGCAAGACGACCGGCCTTTTCGGCGGCGATCTGGGCGGCAAAAGGGGTCGATTTGCGCGAACCCTTGAAACCGTTGCTGCCCGAAGTCGCCCAGGCCAGAGCATTGCCCTGACGGTCGGTGATCGTGACGATCGTGTTGTTGAAGGAAGCGTGAACGTGGGCGACGCCTTCCGCCACATTCTTCTTTACCTTCTTGCGAACCCTGGTGCTTGCCTTAGCCATATATAGTCACTCTCAATTAAGCGGCCGGACGCTGGATTTTCACTGCGGCCTTGCGCGGGCCCTTGCGGGTACGGGCGTTGGTGCGGGTGCGCTGACCACGAACCGGCAGACCGGCGCGATGGCGCTTGCCGCGCCAGGTGCCGAGATCCATCAGTCGTTTGATATTCATGGAAATCTCGCGGCGCAGATCACCTTCAGTGGTGAACTTCGCCACCTGCTCGCGCAGTTTCTCCATGTCCGTATCGGACAGGTCCTTGATCTTGGTCGCGGTATTGATGCCTGCCGCCGTGCAGATCTGGCGGGCACGGCTCCGGCCAATGCCGTAGATTGCCGTCAGCGCGACTTCAGCGTGCTGATGGTTTGCTATGTTGACGCCACCTATGCGGGCCATTTACTCACCCCACCAATGGAAAACTGGACATTATAACTTTTGACTGGTTCATGTTCAATGAACCAATCAACCCTGACGCTGCTTGTGGCGCGGATCTTTGCAGATCACCCGAACCACACCGTTGCGCTTCACAACCTTGCAGTTGCGGCACATGCGCTTAACCGATGCCTGTACTTTCATGTCATACCTCTTTCGCTCGCAGCCTATTTCGCCCGGAAAACAATGCGCCCTTTGGTCAAATCGTAGGGCGTCAGTTCAACGGTCACCTTGTCCCCGGGCAGAATCCGGATGTAATGCATCCGCATTTTTCCCGAGATATGGCCAAGTACTAGATGGCCATTCTCCAGCTTTACCCGAAACGTCGCATTGGGCAGGGTCTCCACGATCTCGCCCTGCATCTGTATCGTGTCTTCTTTCGCCATTTACCGCGTCGGGAACACACCGCCTTTAAAGTTTGCTTTCTTAAGCAGACTTTCATATTGATGCGACATCACATAAGCCTGCACCTGTGCCATGAAATCCAGGGTTACCACCACGATGATCAGCAGCGATGTTCCACCGAAATAAAACGGCACATTCTTCCAGACGATCAGCAGTTCCGGCACCAGGCAGACCAGCGTCACATAGATCGCGCCGCCCAGCGTCAAACGCATCGTCACTTTCTCGATGTAGCGGGCCGTCTGGTCGCCGGGACGGATCCCGGGAACAAACGCACCGCTCTTCTTCAGGTTCTCCGCTGTTTCTTTCGGATTGAACACCAGCGCCGTATAGAAAAAGCAGAAAAATATAATCGCCGTGGCGTAAAACAGCGTGTAAATCGGCTGTCCGGGATGCAGCACCGCCGCCACGTTCTTCAACCAGACCATGCCTTCGTTTTCACCCAGCCAACCGGCCACCGTGCCCGGGAACAGGATGATGCTTGAAGCGAAAATCGGCGGGATCACCCCCGACATGTTCAGCTTCAACGGCAGGTGCGAAGACTGCCCGCCGTAAACCTTGCGTCCGACCTGCCGCTTCGCGTAATTGACCAGGATCTTGCGCTGGCCTTTTTCAACGAAACAAACAAACGCTGTTACTGCCACCACCAGCACGAAGATGAACAGCACGAACGGAATCGAAAAAGCCCCGGTCCGCGCCAGTTCCAGCGTGCCGCCTACGGCCTGCGGAAACCCTGCCGCAATACCGGCAAAGATCAGCAGAGAGATGCCGTTGCCGATGCCGCGCTCGGTTATCTGCTCACCCAGCCACATCAGGAACATCGTACCCGTGACCAGCGTAACCATCGCGGTCATCCTGAACATCAGGCCCGGATCAAGCGCAACCTTCTGCTGCTCAAATGCAATCGCGATGGCCAACCCCTGCACAATCGCCAAAGCTGCCGTTCCATAACGGGTGTACTGCGTAATCTTGCGGCGACCCGACTCGCCTTCTTTCTTCAACGCCTCAAGCGTGGGCGACACTACGGTCATCAACTGCATGATGATCGACGCCGATATGTAAGGCATGATGCCCAGCGTAAAAATCGAAAACCTTGACAACGCGCCGCCGGAAAACATGTTGAACATGTCCAGGATGCCGCCGCGCTGCGAACGGAACAGTTCCGCCAACTGCGCCTGGTCAATCCCGGGGACCGGAATAAACGAACCGATGCGGAAGACGATCAGCGCGCCGACGAGAAACAGCAGGCGACGCTTGAGGTCACCAAACTTTCCTGCTCCCGACAGTGCAGCGCCTACGGCCAACGCTTAGCTCCCGGCCTTTTCTGCAGGCAGCTCAATGGTGCCACCGGCCTTTTCGATTGCAGCCTTGGCTCCCTTGCTTGCCAGCAGACCCTTCAACATCACTTTGCGCTTGATCTCACCGGCCAGGATCACTTTCGCTCCCTTGGCCAGACGCGAAACTACACCGGCCTTCTTCAGAACGTCCAGATCGATGGTGTCGGCAGACATTTTCTGCAGCGTGTCCAGCCGCACTTCCGCAGTGTCACCGGCAGTCAGCGACTGAAAGCCGCGTTTCGGCAGACGGCGATGCAGCGGCATCTGGCCGCCCTCAAAACCAACCTTGTGAAAGCCGCCTGCGCGGGCTTTTTGACCTTTGTGGCCACGGCCTGCGGTCTTGCCGGTGCCGGAACCAATGCCGCGACCCACACGCTTTTTGCTGTGTTTGGCGCCGCTGGCGGGTTTGATGTTATTCAGTTCCATTTATCCCTCGCAACGAACGAGATACGCGACTTTTTTGATCATGCCGCGCACAGCCGGGGTATCCACCAGCTCCACGGTATGACGGATGCGGCGCAGACCCAGACCGCGCACACAGGCGCGATGCTCGGGACGGGTGCCGATCAGACCACGCACCAGCGTGACCTTGATTGTCTTGCCTTGCGGTTTGTTCGCCATGATTGATTACCCTTGAATCTCTTCGACCGACTTGCCGCGTTTGGCGGCGATTTCGGCCGGCGTGTTCATAGCGGTCAGGCCATTGATGGTGGCGCGGACAATGTTGTACGGGTTGGTCGAGCCGATGCACTTGGCCAGGATGTTGGCCACGCCCATCACTTCGAGCACAGCACGGACGGGGCCGCCGGCGATGATGCCCGTGCCTTCCGATGCCGGCTGCATGTAAACCTTGGAGGCGCCGTGACGACCCATCACTGCGTGCTGCAGCGTGCCGTTCTTCAGCTGCACCTTGACCATTTTGCGGCGCGCTTCTTCCATGGCTTTCTGCACGGCAACCGGCACTTCACGCGCCTTGCCCTTGCCCATGCCGA
>JBIIZE010000287.1:0-3616 GCA_044346435.1 Burkholderiales bacterium | reverse complement strand
GGAGTTTCAGATGAAGAAGATGATGTGCAAATCAATGCGGGCGGTGATGGCTGTGGCGGCACTGGTGACCGCCGGCACCGGCGTGGCGCAGGCGGCCGATGTGAAATACCCGACGCGACCGGTACGCATGCTGGTGAGTTACCCGCCGGGCGGTCCCAGTGACCTGACCGCGCGCCTGGCGGCGCCGCATCTGTCGGAGGCGCTGGGCCAGCAGTTCATCATCGACAATCGCGGCGGTGCCGGCGGCACGCTGGCGGTAGGCTTGCTGACGCAGGCGGCGCCGGATGGTTATACCTTGCTGATGTCGGCCGGTGGCGAGATCGTGATTGCGCCGAACCTGCGACTGAAGCTGCCTTATGACCCGACCAAAGACATTATTCCGATCAGCCGTGTCGGTTCGAGCCAGCTGGTACTGGTGGTGCATCCATCGGTTCCGGCAAAGTCGGTCAAGGAGCTGGTGGCGATGGCCAAGGCGAAACCGGGTTCGATCAATTTTGCATCGGCCGGCGCGGGATCAACCGCACATCTTGCCGGCGAGCAGTTCAAATATCTGGCCGGAATCGATATTGTGCATGTGCCGTATAAAGGCGCAGGTCCGGCGTTGACCGATCTGATCGCCGGACAGGTGCAGATGCTGATCAGCGCCTACTCCTCGGCGTTTCCGCATATCAAGGCGGGCAAGCTGCGCGCGCTGGGGGTCACCGGCAGCAAACGCATCGCGTCCGCCCCCGAATTGCCGACCATTGCCGAAACGGTGCCCGGTTACGAAGTGCTGTCCTGGTACGGGCTGCACGCACCCAAAGGCACGCCGCCGGCGATCATCAGCCGCTTGCATCGCGAGATGGCGGCGATGACGCGCAAACCCGAGATTGCGGACCGCCTCACCGCGCTGGGCATCGAGCCTGAAGGCAATTCACCGCAGGAGTTTCTGGCACAGATCAAGACAGAAATTGCCAGTTGGGGCAAGGTGATTAACGCGGCGAAGATTCCGAAAGAGTAGTTCCTGCCAGCGCTTTGGTCCGCATGCGCGAAAGAATGAACGAGAGCGCAACGCCGATCAGGCAGATCACGCTGATGCTGATGAAGCCGGCCTTGAATGATCCGGACTGGTCCTTGATCGCGCCCATCGTCCATGCGGTGAGGAAGCCTCCGATGTTGGCAAAGAGGTTGCTGAAGCCGGTGGCAGTGCCGGCAATGCGCGGTCCGAGAATTTCAACCGGCACCAGAAACAGCGGGCCGAAATAGAATTGCAGGAAAATCGAGTTCACTGCGATCACCAGCAATAACAAGGGCAGTGATTCGATCTGCGCGATCAGCAGTGCGGTGCAGGCGAGCACGGCGAGCGCGCCGCCGATGATCAGCGGCGGATTGCGCAGGCGGTCGGAGACGTAACCGCCCAGCGTGTTTGACGGCGCAGTGAAGGCGGCGGCCATGGCAATGATGAAGCCGGTGGTCTGCACGCTGACGCCGCGGTCGACAACCAGCAGCGACGGCAGCCACACCATATAGGCGGTGACCACGGCGAAGCGTACGAACTGCAGTCCGCTGCACACCCACATGATCGGATGGCTGAACAAGCGGGTGACGTCGGCGAGCGCGAGTGGCTGTGCGGCGCCGCTGCGCGGTTTTTCGCGGGCGTAATGCCGGTAGACAAAAGCCATGACGATGCCAACGGCGGCCATCATCATGAAGGCCGCGCGCCAGCCATAAGCGGCCGAGAGCAGCGGGCCGCCCAGCGAGAGCACGATGGTGCCGGCGAAGCCGCCGAGCATATAGAGGCTCATCGCGGTGGCGCGGCGTTCGGGTGGAAACCACGAGGCCAGCAGCGACATGCCGGGCGCGAAGAGCAGGGCGCGGAAAGCGCCGGCGAGCAGTTGCGAAATGACCGCCAGCCAGAAAATGTGGATCAGGCCGAGAAAAATCGAAAACACAGACCAGCCCAGCAGGCCGATAAAAAAAAGCCTTTTCGGACCGTAACGGTCGGACAGAAAGCCGGCGGGGATCTGGCCCAGCGCGTAACTGAAAGTGGCGGCGGCGGAGAGCAGGCCCGCCTGGGTGAAACTGATGTTCAGGTCTTCGCGGATCAGCGGCAGCAGCAGCGGCATTGCACTGAAGCTGATGCCGTGCACGATCTGGCAGAGGATCACCAGCGAGACGGTAAGGGTGCGGTCGCGCGGGTTTGCCGGGGGTGTATGGGATGTGCTGCTCATGCCGCCGGCACTTTAGCGCGCAGCGGTGCCGATGGCATTGCGTTGCATCAAGTTCAGGGTTTGGCGGCGGGCGTCGGCGCCGGGCTGTTCATCAGAAACACCCGTTCGGGCGGAGTGCCGGCGACATAACGTTCCGATTTGAGTTGCGGTACGGTCACGTTGTCGCAGGTCTTGCGGATCCGGTAGGCCTCGATCGGCGGCGTCCAGTCACCCTTGTATTCGCAAGTGACTTCGATGCAGCTGATTTTTTTCAGCCAGTTACAGATGCCGATGTCTTCACCGGTGGCGTTTTTGATCTGGGAGAGAAAGGGCTCTCCGGCGTAGTGCGGCTTGTTGCTGCCGGCTTCGTTGCGAACGTCCTGTGCGACGGTATAGAACATGCCGTTGACGGTCAGCAGGCTCAGCACCTTTTCCATGAAGATCGTCATATTCTCGGTGTAGGAAAATCCGCCGATGACGTCGGTGATCAGCTGGAAGCGGCCCAGTTCCTCGATGCTGTATTCGCGCAGGGATTTGCCGAACACATACTGAAGCTGTTTCGGCGCGACGGTGTCGACGGTTTGCTGCCAGCGCGGCGTGCGCCGGTCCTCGATCGACATCGCGACCGAGCTGCCTTTCTTGATTTGTCTTTCGCGCCGCCCGGCCTGCCGCGGATCGTATTCCGGTGCGTAATAATCGAGCACGGCGAGTCCCTGGCCTGCGCCGACATCCAGCCAGCGTTCATTGGGGCCGAGATTGGCCAGGGATTGCGCAAAGCCGTTGGGCAGCGCGCGGGCATAGGCGGAGAGTGAGCGGTCGATGACATAACCCTCAAGGCGCAGTTCGCCGCGGCCGTGGTAGATCTTTTCCTGTTTGACGCGTTCGGCTTCGATGCCGGGCGCGCTCGCCGTATTCTGGGCCAGTGCACCGGTTACGCCGGCACACTGAAGCAGCAGCAGGGCAAGGAGTCGGGCAATGGTGGATTTCATCAATGACATCATTTGCTGAGCAAGGCTATTCAAGGTTGATCGGACGAAGCGCGACTTGGGCCGTCTATTTCTTCTTGGGATTGACGATTGTACCCTCGCGGACGGCCTTGCTGAAGCCGGTCCAGGCGTAATCGGATTTGCCGGTGGCGGCCAGGCTGAAGGCGGCTGCGGTCAGGGTGCTGATGAACGTCAGTTGCTCGCCGGTAATGCCGATCATTTCCATCGAAAAGGTGGCGTCTTCGTGTTCGGCGTCGCGGACCGAGATTTCGATGATGCCGTTGCGCATGTAGTAATAGAAATAGCCGCGACCGACCGCCTCGGAGACGTATTCATCCGCGCCGATCAGGATCACCGGTTTCCTGATGCGGGTCAGTGCCCCGCGCATGTCGCCATCCGCGATCGCGGGATCAAGCAGCACGCCGCCAAGCACCGGCGCCC
>JBIIZE010000425.1:0-2545 GCA_044346435.1 Burkholderiales bacterium | reverse complement strand
CTTTGCCCGGCAGACCGGCAATGATCTGCTGTCTTCCGAGGCGGTTGAAAAAGAATTCACGTTTTTCATGAAAAAGAAGTAAGTTCTGCCCGTTATGAGCGACAACACTGCATATGTCCGTAAAACGGGAAGCTGATCAATGAAAAAGTCCGCAGAAAAGTCAGGACGTCGGCAGTGGCTGCGAGGGGCTGCCGCGGCGGCAATGGTTGCTGCGGGCATGCTCAAACTGCGCACCGCATTGGCCGCAGGCACGTTGCCGCCGGGCATCGCGCAGATCAAGGGCGATGTTCGCATCAACGGCAAACCGGCTGAGCGCGGACAACGGATCAACCCCGGTGATGTCATTGTCACCGGCAAAGGCGCCGAACTGGTGTTTGTTGCGGAAAAAGACGCGTTTCTGGTACGGGGTAACAGTCATGTCGAATATGGCGCGCTTGCCGTCAAAGGCGTTGTTACCACATTGCGCGTGTTGACCGGCGCGCTGCTGTCGGTATTCGAGTCGGGACGGCGCAAGGAAATCCAGACGGTCACTGCAACCATCGGTATTCGCGGCACGGGTATTTATATTGAAGCCGAAGCGCGCCGTACCTATGCCTGCACCTGTTACGGTGAGGCGGTTCTCACGCCTGTGGATGAACCGCAAGCAGCGGAGACCGTGCGAACCAAACAGCATGACCAGCCGCGCTTCATCTATGGCAAAGGCATGCCGCGCATGCTGGAGGCGGCGCCGGTGATTAACCACACGGATCTGGAGTTGCAGATGCTCGAAGCGCTGGTCGGTCGCAAGCTGCCGTTTGAACCCGTGATGTATTAGGCTGCCGCCCGGTTTTTCTGTAACTATTTGTTTTTGCTGGATATTTCAAGGCGTTCGTAGATCGGGCGCAAATGCGCCCGCAAGGCCGGCATACGCCGCCATAACACCAGCGCGGCGACGGTGCAGATACAACCGCCGATGGCCAGCGCTGCCGGCGCACCAATCGCTGCGGCAATTGCACCCCCGGCCAGGCTGCCCAGCGGATACATGCCCAGAAACGCCATCGAGAACAGGCCCATGACACGGCCGCGCATGCGGTTGTCGACAATGGTCTGAATCATTGTGCTGACGGACATGCCGTTGACGACAATGCTGAAGCCGGTTACCGCGATAGCCAGCAGCGACAGCGGCAGCCAGGGCGAAAATGCAAACACGATGGCGCTCAATCCTGCCGACATCGAAGCGAAGGTGACCCAATGCGTCAGTCCGCGCACATCGCGGCGTGAGGCCAGTGCCAGCATGCCGATTACGCCGCCGGCGCCCGCAGCCCCCATCAGGAAACCGAGGAGGCTTGCTCCGCCCTCGAAGACTTCGGCCGCGAAAATAGGCATCAACGTCTGGTAGGGCGTGACCATGAAACTGACGGTGGCGACCATCGGCAGCAGCCAGCGCACCGGTATCAGTTCCCAGGCGTAACGCACCCCTTCGCGTAATTGCTGCAAAGGTGACAGGGTTGGCGGTGTAATCACCTGCGGCACTATCGTCATGCCGATGACTGTGCCGACGATGATGATCTTGCTGATGGTGTTGATGACAAAACAGAAAGCCTCGGTCGATACGGTCAGCAGTGCGCCGGCAATGGCCGGACCGATCATGCGGCCGATACTCTGCATTAATGCGTTCATCGCGATGGCGCTGGGAAGATCTTCGCGGGTCACCATCTCGGTGGTGAATGTCAGACGTATCGGTGTATCAATGGCGTTGACGATGCCGGCGAGCAGAGCCATCACCACGACATGCCAGACGGCGATCATTCCGCTGTAGCTGAGGATCGCCAATACCAGCGGTGGAACGGCCGACAGGGCCTGGGTGATCAGCAGCAGACGGTGGCGGTCAAAACGGTCTGCCCACAGGCCACCGAACGGCGCCAGTACGAGGATCGCGATCTGCCCGGCGAATCCGGTGACACCCAGCAGCCAAGCAGATTCGGTCATCCGGTAGACCAGCCAGGCCATCGCGATCTGCTGCACCCAGTTGCCGATGATCGACAGGGTCTGGCCGCAGAAAAACAGCCGGTAATTGCGGTGGCGCAACGCGCGCAGCGTATGTTTGAAATCCATGTTGCCGAAGACGGCGAGCAGACCGTCTGATCAGCCGCCGAACTTGGCGAGTTGCGCGCGCATTTGTTCGAGTGTGGCCGAGAACCGCGCCAGGCGTTCCTGTTCCTGGGCGACAACAACGGGCGGCGCCTTGGCGACAAAACTTTCGTTGGCGAGTTTGGCGCGTGCCTTGGTGGTTTCCGCATCCAGACGGGCGATTTCCTTGGACAGGCGCTCGCGTTCGGCCGCCACGTTGATTTCAACCTTGAGCATCAGCTTGAAGTCGCCGACGATGGACACCGGCGCGTCTTCCGCGGGCAATTCATCGACCACGAGGACTTCCGACAGTCGAGCCAGCGACATCAGGTGCGGTGCAAAGCCGCGCAACTGGGCGGCGTCCCCCTGTGCCAGCAGCGGGAGTTTCTGCGACGGGGCGATGTTCATTTCGCCCCGCAGCGTGCGGCAAGCCGAG
>JBIIZE010000026.1:0-11875 GCA_044346435.1 Burkholderiales bacterium | reverse complement strand
AGCGCTGGCCAACGGCGTGTGTTCGCATGCGTTCGAACTCGACGGCCTGCGCAAACCCAGCGCCGGTGTCCATCCCGGCGCGATCCTGCTGCCGGCGGCACTCGCGGCAGCAGAGCATCAAGGTGCCAGCGGCAAAGAAGTGTTGACCGCCTTCATCGCCGGCGCGGAAGTGATGTTCCGCATCGGCCTCGCCGCCAAACAATCCACCGAGTCGCTGGGCTTTCATGCGCCGGGCGTCAACGGCCCCTTCGGTTCGGCCATTGTTGCCGGCAAGCTGCTCGGCCTTAATACCGATCAACTGACACAGGCGCTGGGCATCGCCGGTTCGCTCGGCGGCGGCCTGCTCGCCTTCGCCAAGGCCGGCAATGGCGCAATGGTCAAACGCCTGCACATGGGGCGCTCCGCTGAAGCCGGTGTGGTCGCCGCATTGCTGGCGCGCGACGGTTACGAAGGCCCGGACAGCGTTCTTGAAGGCCAGTACGGTTATCTGGAATCGTATTGCCGAGACGGCGACGCGACGCAGTTCACCAAGGATCTCGGCACGCATTTCGATATCGTTTATGCATGCCTGAAACGTTACGCCTGCCACATTACCGCACACACACCGGTGCAGTCGCTGCAGGAACTGCGCGCCGAACATGGTTTCAGCGGTGACGATGTCACCGCACTCACCATTCATGCCCGTCATAAGGTGCTGTCGCATCACGACATCCGCGAACCGCGCGACGTCGCCGGTGCTCAATACAGCGTGCCCTTCTGTTCGGCGATTGCGCTGTATTACGACGTCAACGATCCGCTGGCCTTTTCGGAAACTGCGCTCAACGACGCCAGGGTGCGCACGCTGGCACTGAAACTGAAAGTCGTCGAAATGGGCCACGACGAAAAAGGCGGCGCCTGGGCGACGCGTGTCGCCGTCGAACTCAAAGACGGCCGCCGCTTCGAAAGTTTTGCCGAGGAATTCAAGGGCACGCCGGCTTCACCGCTGTCGGCGGAAGAGCTGCAGACCAAGTTCATGCGCATGGCCGGTGCACATGCACCCGCTGCCGCGCTGCATGAGCAGCTGACGGCACTGGAAACGATCAAGGACTGCCGCACGCTGGCGATCAGTGCAGCCTGAAAATCAACACCCGTAAAAGACACGCAAGGACATATTAATGAACAAACTGCTGATCGTCGCCCTGTCTGCGCTGGCACTGCCCGCGCTGGCGGCTTACCCCGAAAAACCGGTGCGCCTGATCGTGCCGCTTGCTGCCGGCGGCGGCATGGACACCACCGCACGTTCGATTGCCACGCCATTGGGTGAACGCCTCGGTCAGAGCGTCGTTGTCGACAACCGTCCGGGCGGCGGCGGCAATGTCGGCGTCGACATCATGCGCGAAGCGCCGGCCGACGGCCACACGCTGTTCATGGGCAGCGCCACGTTCATCGTTCATCCCCTGCTCTACAAGGCGCGTTACGTGCCGACGCGCGACTTCACCACCATTACCCAGGTGACCAGCCAGCCCTATGTACTGATCGTGCATCCGAGCGTTGCGGCAAAAACCGTCAAGGATCTGGTCAGCTACACCAAGGCCAATCCCAACAAGATCAATTACGCATCATCGGGCCAGGGCAGCCTGATCCATCTCACCAGCGAACTGTTCAAGGTGCGCACCGGCGCCGACATGATGCACATTCCCTACAAGGGCATGGGCGCCGCCTACACCGATATGCTGTCGGGCCGCATCCAGGCGTCCTTCCCGAGCATCATCTCCGTGCTGCCGCATCTGAAAACCGGCAAGCTGCGCGCGCTGGGCGTCACCAGCCTGCAAAGAGCGGCTACGCTGCCTGACATTCCGAGCATGAAGGAAGCCGGCGTTGCCGATTTCGACGTCTCTCAGTGGTACGGCCTCTTCGCGCCTGTCGGCACCTCGCGCAACGTGATTGACCGGGTCCACCGCGAAGTCGTGGTGATCCTCAAATCCGCAGACCTGCAGAAGCGCATGGCGGCTGACGGCTCTGACCCCGTCGGCAACACGCCGGCCGAATTCGCCTCCCACGTCAAAGCCGAGACGGCGCGCTGGTCTGAAGTCATCAAAAAGTCGAACATCAAGGCCGACTGAGCAAGACCCTCCTTTGCTTCGCACGCCGCCGCGTCAGCAGGTACAATCGCGGCGGTTTGCAAACGTCGCGCCCGCCGCGTCATCGCCGGCGGGCGTTTTTGCGTTGTAAACCGACAGATGCAGACCCGCTTCAAGACGGGAAAAATAATTCAATAAAATCAACTGGTTAAATATCATGCTGATCTATGCGCTGACCATTTTCGCAAGTGCCTTTCTGCTGTTTCTGGTGCAACCGATCATGGCCAAACAGATCCTTCCCTGGTTCGGCGGTTCGGCCGCCGTGTGGACCACCTGCCTGATGTTTTTCCAATTGGTACTGCTGTTCGGCTATGCCTATGCCGACTGGACAATCCGTTTTCTCAAGCCGCGTCCGCAGGTGATCCTGCACGTCGCACTGCTGCTGGCGAGCCTGGTGTCGTTGCCCATCATCGCCGGCACCGGCTGGAAACCCGAAGGCGCCGAAGATCCGACCTGGCTGATCCTCGGCCTGCTCGCGGCCACCATCGGTCTGCCCTATTTCCTGCTGTCGACCACCGGCCCGTTGCTGCAAGCCTGGTTCTCGCGCAGTTTTCCTGACGCCAAAAACGTCTATCGTCTGTTCGCGCTGTCCAACGGCGCCTCGCTGATCGCACTGATTGCCTATCCCTTCGCGGTCGAGCCCTGGGTCACCACGCACGAGCAGTCGATCGGCTGGAGCGTCGGATACGCGCTGTTTGCCGCACTCTGCGCAACGTCAGCGGTTTTCAGCCTGCGGCCGGCGCAAAGCACCGCAGCCACCCCCGCCGGCGGCATCGCCGCAGCCGACGGTCCGGCACCGCGCGCCGCCGATTACCTGCTGTGGCTGGTGCTCGCCGCGATGGGCTCATTCATGCTGATCGCGGTGACCAACCACATCACTCACGACGTCGCCTCGGTACCCTTCCTGTGGATTCTGCCGCTGACGCTGTACCTGCTGTCCTTCGTGCTGTGTTTTGAAGGCCGCAACTGGTATCAGCGCACCATATTCTTCGGACCGCTGCTGGTGATCGTCGGGGCGATGGCCTGGGCACTGCATACCGACGGCGGCGTGATGAACATCAAGGAGGCGATTCCGCTGTTCGCGGTAGGCCTGTTCGTGATGTGCATGTTCTTTCACGGCGAACTCGCCGCACTGAAACCGGCGCCGCGCCATCTGACCGGTTATTACCTGATGATTTCCCTGGGCGGCGCCGTCGGCGGCCTGATCGTGGGCTTCGTCGCACCAAAGCTGTTCAACACCTATTACGAATTCGGCTTCGGCCTGGTGTTTACCGCGCTGCTCGCGGCCTACGTCGCACGTCGCATCATGATCATCGTTCCGGTGCTGGCGCTGGCGGCCGCGGGTTTCACCGGCTATCACGTGCACAGCTACATCAACATGCTGTCGAACGATGCCAGGGTGATGGCACGTAATTTTTACGGCACCCTGCGCGTCAAGGATTTCGGCGAGGCCAGCAGCGCAACCGGCACACGCCGCCTGATGCACGGCGTGATCATGCACGGCGAGCAGTTCCTGTCTCCTGAAAAACAGATGCAGCCGACCACCTACTACGGCCCTGATTCGGGCATCGGCCGCATCATCACCATCAAGCGTGAAACCTCCGCGTCGATGAATGTCGGCGTCGTCGGCCTCGGTGCGGGCACCCTCGCGGTATACGGCCGCAAGGGTGACAACTACCGCTTCTATGAAATCAATCCGCAGGTCATCGATGTCGCGATGAAGGAATTCACTTACCTCACCTCGACGCCGGCAAAAATTGAAAACCTGCTCGGCGATGCGCGACTGACCATGGAACGCGAAACACCGCAGAACTACGATGTGCTCGCCATCGACGCCTTCTCCAGCGACTCCATTCCCACCCACCTGATGACGCACCAGGCGATGGGCGTCTATCTGAAGAACATGAAGCCGGACGGCGTCATCGCCTTCCACGTCACCAACCGCTTCCTGCACCTCGCCCCGGTGGTGAAACGCATCGCCGATGAAAACGGTCTGCACACGTTGCTGATCAGCGATGATCCGGAGGACGGCTCGGATTTCGCCAAAACCGACTGGGTGCTGGTGTCGCGCAGCGAAAAAGCGCTGGCCCATGCACGCATCACCGAAGCCAGACAGCCGATCGGCGAAATCCCCGGCCTGAGACTGTGGACGGACAGCTTCAACAACCTGTTCAAGATCCTCAAATAAGCGAGCCGCGGCCATACGCCGCGGCCGCAACCGGATTATCATCGGCAGCTTGAAAACGAAGGGCTTCGCGCCCATCTTCTAAAGCATACCGACCATGAATCTCATCTCTTTGTTTTTAAAGAAATTCCTGAAACCGGGCGTGTTATGGGCCCTGGCGGCCGCTCTGCTGCCGGCAGGCGCCATCGCGCAGACAGCGCCCGATGTGCGCGGCCTGCCGACACTGGCGCCACTGGTCAATCAGGTTACCCCTGCCGTGGTCAACGTCTCGGTGATTACGCGAGCGCCGATGGAAGACAACCCGCTGTTTCGCGACCCCTTCTTCCGGCGTTTTTTCAATCTGCCGGACCGTCCGCAGCGCAAGGAACAGGCCGCGGGCTCCGGCGTCATCATTGACGCCGCGCGCGGTTTCATCCTGACCAACAATCACGTCATCAAGGATGCCGAACAGGTTCTGATCACTCTGAAGGACCGCCGCCAGTTCCCCGCCAAACTGGTCGGCACCGACCCCGGCACCGACATCGCCGTGCTGCAGATCAGCGCATCCAACCTCAGTGCGCTGCGCATCGGCGACTCCGACGCGCTGCAGGTCGGCGACTATGTCATGGCCATCGGTAATCCCTTCGGCATCGGCCAGACGGTAACCTCGGGTATTGTCAGCGCCCTTGGCCGCAGCGGGCTGTCCGTTGAAGGCTACGAAGATTTCATTCAGACCGACGCCTCGATCAACCCCGGAAACTCCGGTGGCGCGCTGGTCAATCTGCGCGGCGAACTGATCGGCATCAACACCGCCATCATCGGACCGGCCGGCGGCAACGTCGGCATCGGTTTCGCCGTACCCTCGGCGATGGCCCGGGCAGTAATGGATCAGATTGTGCGCTACGGTGAAGTACGCCGCGGCCGGCTGGGCATTGAAATGGCCGATGTGCCGCCGGACGCGCAGCGCCGGCTGAAACTGCCTTCGCTCGACGGCGCGCTGATCGCCAACATCGAAAACGGATCACCCGCAGAAAAAGCCGGCTTGCGCAAAGGCGATGTCATCACCGCACTCAATGGCCGCGCGGTTCGGGGCCCGGGGGAACTGCGGGCGCGCCTGGGTCTGACACCTGTGGGGGATGAAGTCGATATGACCATCGCCCGCGAGGGTGGTCAGCAGCGCATCCGTACGCGCATCGCACCGCCGCAACCGGCGAGCAATGGCGAAATGCTGGCGGTACCCCAGTTGCCGGGGATGCGCGTGGTCGAAATTGAACGCGGCAGCCCCCTCTTCGAGCGCCTCAATGGCGGCGGACTGGTGGTGGCCGCCATCGAGGCCAACAGCCGCGCATTCCAGGCCGGCTTCCGCCCCGGCGACATCATCTATGCGGTGAACCGTCGCCGCGTGCAAACCACGGCAGAGTTCCAGAAACTGTTGAGCAATGCAGAGCGTGGTTACGCGGTGGCTCTGCTGCGCGGCGATTTCAGCGTGACCATTATCGTCCGTTAACCGGTCGCCACTTCCGGCGCAGCGATGTCAATCACTGCTACGCCGTCCCCCAAGGGGACTTGCTGTGCGGCGAACCAGCCAGCCACCGACGCTGAGCAAAGCCGAGTTAGCCAGCCAGACCGGTGCATAACCGAAGGCAGTGCCGATCGTGCCGAACAACAACGGGATCACCAGATGGGTGAAGTTGTTGACCGTCACCCTCACGCCGGCGGCCTCGGACGCCCGCCCCTCGGGGGCCAGCGCATAGATCAAGGACATCGACATCGGCTGGCCGCAGCCCACCCCCAGCCCCAGCAGGAAGGCCACCGCGCCCAGCGCGACCGGATGTGAAAAGAACGGAAACAGCGTGAACGCAAAAGCGGCAACAAAAATCGCATAGATCAGGATCTGCACTTCGCTGGTACGCTTGATCAGCCAGGGCAGCACCGAACGGATCACAAAGGTCGCCAGCGCAAAGGTGCCGAGGATGATCCCGATGGCAGAAGCCGACAGCCCGATGCCGTGACCGTAGACCGGCATGTAGAAATTGAACAGATCCCATCCGGCGGAGATAAATCCGCTGGCAATGAAAGTATTGCGCAGCTTCGGCGCCCGCCACAATTCCATCGCGCCGCCGCTGACTGCACCGGATGCTTTCGCGGCCTGCGGCAGGAATCCGGGATTGCGCAACAGCATCAGTATCGGAATCACGGTGAATGCCGCGAGGATCATGAAGGTCTTCAAGTGCCCGAGATAATCGATAGAGAATCCGGCGATCAGCGGACCGATGAATCCGGCACCGGAAAATCCCAGGCTGACGATTGCGTAATTGCGCGAGCGGTTTTCCGGTCCGCCGATACCGCCAGCCACGCCGGTGACCGTGACAAAAAAGAAATGGAAGGACGAGCCGAGCAGAAAGGAGGCCACGTAGAGCGTGGTCAGCGTCGGCCACAGCACATTGAGCAGCAGCGCGAGGCCCAGCCCGGTGCTGCCGAGCAGCATCGGCAACCGCGGGCCAACCCGGTCCGCAAGCCGGCCGATGGCGATCGCAAACAGCATCGGACACAGCGCATACAGCGCCATCAGGAAACCGACCTGCATCTGCGTCGCACCCGATTCCAGGGCGAACAACGACACCACCACCCGGCTGCCGCCGAAAGCGATGTGATTGAGGACAATCACCACCAGCGTGAGATATATGGCCATCGGCTAATGCGCGTTGCGCGGAAAACAGCAACGGGCGTTTGAGTTTAGCATCGCAAAAACCGGAACCGGCTTGATATTCCACACTGTATCCAGCCTTGCCGTAAACCACCGCAGGGGGAAACCCGGTGATGCGGCAGTTTAAAGCCGGTTAATTCCGCATCGTGACGATGCACTGCATTCAGGTTTCGAGCAGATGCACAGAAAAATACTGTTGCCGGTCGCTCCAGACCTGTTGCGCGCGGAATCCGGCGGCCTGCGAAAGTAGACGAAACTCGTCGATCGCATATTTGCAGGAGTTTTCGGTGTGCATGCGCTCACCCGCCGCGAACAAAAATGCGCGCCCGGCCACCGAAACCGTCTGCGCGCACAGGCTCTCCAGATGCATTTCGATGCGCCCTGCCCTGGCATCATAAAACGCCACGTGACGAAACTGCGCCAGATCAAAATCAGCACCGAGTTCGCGATTGATCCGCTGGAGCAGGTTCATGTTGAATTCGGCGGTTACGCCTTGCGCATCGTTATAAGCAGCATCCAGAACTGCCGGATCTTTTTTTAGGTCGACGCCCACCAGCATCGCGCCCCCGGCACCGGCCAGCCGGCGCGCATCGCGAAGAAATGTCAGCGCCTCCTCCGGGGTGAGGTTACCGATGGTTGACCCGGGGAAATAAATCACGCGGCGCGACGCCGCATAAGCCGAAAGTCCCGGAATCTCCAGCGGCTGCATGTAATCCGCACAAACGGCGATCATGGGGATGCCGGGAAACCGTACGGCATGTCGGTCGACTGCCGCATGCAGCGCAGCGGCCGAGATATCCACTGCCACATACGCCGCGGGTTGCATCGCCTGGAGCAACACCTCGGTCTTGATCCCGGCACCGCTGCCGAACTCGATCAGCAGGCAATCCGCTCCCAGACGGGCCGCCATAGCATCCGCATGCTCGCGCATCAGTGCCAGTTCAGTGCGCGTCGGGTAATACTCGGGCAGTTCGCAGATCGCCTCAAACAGACCGGAACCGCGGGCATCATAAAAATATTTCGGTGACAGCGACTTGGGCGTACGAGCGAGCCCACTCAGCACATCGTCAAGAAAACGATCGGCGGCCGGATGCAGATCAACGAATGTCAGGGAAGGGCTGCCGCTCATACGTCAGAAATGGCTGCTGCTGGTGTCAGGGCGCAACCGGCGAAGCCGGTTTAGCCGGAGGTATTGCCGGAGGACCGGGTTTCCATCCAGCGTTTGATGCGGTTGGCATCGCCAATGCGGGTCATCTTTCCCCAGGAATCGAGCAGCACGATGATCACCGGCTTGTTGGCGATTTTCGCCTGCATCACCAGGCAACGGCCCGCCTCGGAAATATAGCCGGTTTTAGACAGTCCGATATCCCATTGCGGACTGCCGACCAGGCGGTTCGAGTTGTGGTAATTCATGGTGCGGCCGCGAGTGCCGTAAACAACAAGGCCGGTGTCGGTACTGAAATCGCGGATCAGCGGATATTTATAGGCGGCGGCCACCATCTTGGTGAGATCCTGCGCGGTTGAGACATTGTCGCTGGACAAACCCGTACCATCGACAAACCTCGTACGCCACATGCCCAATTCCACCGCTTTCTGGTTCATCGCTGCGACAAACGAACGGCTGCCGCCCGGATAAACCCGGGTCAGCGCCTCGGCAGCGCGATTTTCTGAAGCCATCAGCGCCAGTTGCAGCAGTTCGCGGCGCGTCAGAACGGTTCCCACATTCAGGCGCGAACGGGTGCCTTTGATCGTGTCTTTGTCGGCCTCGCTGATCGCGATGCGCTCGTCCATGGGCAGAGCGGCGTCCAGCACCACCATGGCGTTCATCAGCTTGGTAATGGACGCAATGGGCACCACATTGTCGACATTCTTGGCAAACAAGGGGCGGCCATTGGTCTGGTCGATGACCAGTGCGGCAGAGGACTTCAGTTCCGGGGCGTGATCGCGGCCGGCAACAGCGGATTTGACCTTTCGCGCCGTGCGTTCCGGGGACTCCGCAAACACCGGAGCCACCGCCATCCAGGCCACCAGGGCCGCCGCAAGCCAACGCGTCATAAATGCCTGACTGAGAGTCTTTGTTAAAAACCCTTCGAAAATACAGCCTTACGTCAATATTTTCAACCGGTTTGTCGCTTCAGGCAGCGCCCACCGGGACGAAAAAAAAACTCCGCTGGGACCGTTTAAATGGTCCAGGCGGAGCTTAAAGAGGCCATGCAATTACCCGCTCAGCACAGGTCACCACATTCAATTGGCCTCCGAGGAGGAAAAAAACAACACCGCCAATGAATCGCACAAAGTGCTTTTCATCACGCCGTGTTGAAAAACACGGTAGTCGCCTCCCCTTACGCCAAACTTACATGCCATTCTCACGGGCCGTACGCGAAGGCCCTTCGCCAGTATCATTGGGCTCCTGCAGCCCACACTGGCCTCCCCATGCGTTTGTTAGTCATTGAAGACCACCCGATCCTTGCCGACGGCCTGATCAAGGCGTTAAAAGCAGCCGATTACGCCGTTGATCATGCCGGCACCGGGGAACAGGCGGACCACATGCTGGCCACCCAGCAATACGACGCCGTCATCCTCGATATCGGCCTGCCCAAGGTTGACGGTTACGAGGTGCTGCGGCGAATGCGCCGCAAGGGTTCCAAAACCCCTGTTTTGATGCTCACCGCACGCGACGCGCTGGAAGACCGCGTCAAAGGTCTGGATCTCGGCGCCGACGACTATCTGACCAAGCCCTATGATCTGCCTGAACTGGAGGCCCGCGTGCGCGCACTGATCCGCCGCGGCCAGTCCGGCGGCGGTGCTGAACTGATCCACGGTGATCTCAGCCTGGACACTGCTGGCCGGCGGGCCACCATCAAAGGTGCGCCGCTCGACCTGTCAGCACGCGAGCTCGGCGTGCTGGAGGTACTGATGCTGCGGGTCGGGCGCGTCGTCAGCAAGGAACAGTTGGCCGAGCAACTCTATGGCTGGGGCGAGGAGGTCGGCGCCAACGCCATTGAAGTCTACGTACACCGCCTGCGCAAAAAACTGGAACCCGCCGGCGTCAGTGTACGCACGATCCGCGGACTGGGTTATCTGCTCGAGAAGGCGGCGAATGACTAAGCTGCGCACGCTGCGCAGCCGGCTGCTGTTGTGGGTCAGTGCTCCGCTGCTGGCGCTGTGGGTCATGAGTACGATGATTGACCACGACGTTGCCAGTGGCTTCGTCAATCTTAACTACGACCGCGCCCTGCTCGATACCGCACTCGATCTCGGTCGCAACGTGCGCGAAGCCAACAACCAGCTTTACCTCGACCTGCCCCAGCCCGTCATTGAAATGCTGATCTCCGGAGAACAGGGCCGCTTCTACTACCGCGCCAACGGCCCCGTCGGCGAATACATCACAGGGGATCCGGATCTTCCCGATCCGCCGGAAGAAGCGCGGGAAGACCGGGTCACCTATTACGACGCGGTATACCGCAACGAACCGATTCGCGCCGTGGCCGTACGCGTTCCCGTTCGCCCCGGCTCAGGCAAGGGCGCGATCACTGTTCAGGTCGCTGAAAAAACCAGCGTGCGTGACGATTTTGCCCGGCAGATCATGCTGCGCATGATGGTACCGCAGGCGGTACTGGTCATCCTGGCGGCAATGGCGGTCTGGCTGGGCGTGGGGCTGGGGCTGCGCGCATTGACCTCGGTGCGCAGCGAGATTGAAAACCGCTCCCACGTCGACCTGAGCCCCATTCGCGACACCAACACCCCTTACGAAGTACGACCGCTGGTGCGCGCAATGAACGATCTGCTGGCACGGCTCAGTGCCGCACTCGCCGCCCAGCAGCGATTCATCGCTGATGCCGCGCACCAACTGCGCACCCCGGTGGCTGCGCTGAAAACGCAAACCGAACTGGCCGTTCGGCAGGTCCGCGACGGGGAAGCCAAAGCAACCCTGCAACAACTGCATACGGCAGCCGATCATGCGGCGCGACTGGTGAATCAGTTGCTGACGCTGGCGCGAGCCGAACCGGGTTCGCATCGCAGCTTGATGCGCGAACGCATCAAGCTGGCGGCACTGGCCAGGGAAACCGCCGGCGAATGGGTGCCGCGCGCGCTGAACCGCAGCATCGACCTCGGTTTTGACGATACATCGGTCGATGCCGAAATCAGCGCCGACCCGTTCCTGATCCGCGAAATGCTCAACAACCTGATCGACAACGCGTTGAATTACACCCCTGCCGAGGGGCGAGTGACCGTACGCGTATTGCAAAACGACGGCTTTGTGACGCTCGAAGTCGAGGACGAGGGCTGCGGCATTCCTGAAGAGGAACGCGAAAGGGTTTTCGAACGTTTTTACCGCAGCGCCAGCGGCTCGCCGGAAGGTTGCGGACTGGGACTGGCCATCGTCCGCGAAATCGCCCAAGGCCATGGCGCGACGGTCGCCATCCAAAGTGGCGCCAACGGACGCGGCACAAGGATGACTATTGCCTTTCCGGGACTGTACTGACCTCGCCCTCCCGCGCCGCCTCCTGCTGCTGAAGGGCCCACATCTGGGCGTAGGCGCCGCCGCTCTCAAGCAATTCGCCGTGCCTGCCGCGTTCGATGATACGACCCTGCTCCAGCACCAGGATCTCATCGGCATCCATCACCGTCGACAGCCGGTGTGCGATCACCAATGTCGTGCGACCCTGGGCAATGGCGTTGAGTTCACGCTGTATGGCCTGCTCGGTGCGCGAATCGAGGGCCGACGTGGCCTCGTCAAAAATCATGATTCGCGGATTTTTCAGGATGGCGCGCGCAATGGCGACCCGCTGCTTTTCCCCGCCGGAGAGTTTGAGGCCGCGCTCACCGACCATGGCGTTGTAACCATCGGGCAGACTGACAATGAAATCATGAATGTGTGCG
>JBIIZE010000286.1:0-3619 GCA_044346435.1 Burkholderiales bacterium | reverse complement strand
TAGCACTGGAGGCCGGTATTGCAGGAGCGCGTGCTAAAATCCGAAGCTATATCAGGGACCTGTTCGACCAGTAATCAACAAAAATCCGCCGGGGAGGCGGGGCGCAGCAAACTTCCGAAACGGCAAAAAACAGAGTGCGTATTCTGCTCAGCAACGACGACGGTTATTTTGCGCCGGGCCTCGCCGCCCTGGAGCGCGCACTTTCGCCGCTGGGCCATGTGACGGTGGTGGCACCGGAACGTGATCGCAGCGGCGCCAGCAATTCCCTGACGCTTGACCGGCCGCTGTCAGTGCGCCAGGCGCCGAGCGGCTTTTACTATGTCAATGGCACGCCAACGGATTGTGTGCATCTGGCTGTGACCGGTCTGTTGCCGGAATTGCCCGATGTGGTCGTTTCGGGCGTCAATGCCGGCGCGAACATGGGCGACGATACGATTTATTCCGGTACGGTCGCGGCTGCAACCGAGGGTTTCCTGCTGGGCATCCCGTCGATCGCCGTTTCGCTGGTGTCCGGAGACCATGAACATTTTGAGACGGCAGCGCGCGTTGCCGCGGAACTGGTGCTGCGTTTTGGCCAGCATCGTATTGATCAGCCGGTGCTGCTCAACGTCAATGTTCCGGATGTCCCCTATGAGGCCTTGCGCGGTCACAAGGTGACCCGGCTGGGCAAGCGTCACAAGGCAGAGCCCGTAGTGAAGGCGACGAATCCTCGCGGAGATACGGTTTACTGGGTCGGCGCTGCAGGCCGGGCGCAGGATGCCGGCGAGGGCACGGATTTTCACGCGACGGCAGCACAGATGGTTTCGGTCACCCCGCTGCAGATGGATTTGACACGTTTCGGCCAGATGGAACTGGTCGGTAACTGGCTGCAACGTCCGGCGGCGGCATGAGCGCAGCAAATTCCGGTATTGGCATGACCTCCCAGCGCACGCGCATGCGCATGGTTGAGCGTCTGCGCGGCGAAGGCATCACGGATGAAGTCATTCTGGCCGCCATGGGGGAGGTGCCCCGGCACATTTTTGTCGATGAGGCGCTGGCGAGTCGGGCCTACGAAGACATGGCGCTGCCTCTAGGGTTCGGTCAGACAATTTCCAGTCCTTATACCGTGGCGCGCATGCTTGAATTGCTGCGCAGTGGCGGAGCGGTGCTCGACAAGGTTCTCGAGATCGGTACTGGCTGCGGTTATCAGGCTGCCGTGCTGTCAAGACTGGCACGTGAAGTCTATTCACTGGAGCGACTTGCGCCGCTACTGACCAAGGCGCGGCGGCATTTGCGCGATGCCCGGGCGCACAATGTCCGCGTGCGCACTGCGGACGGGCAACTCGGCTGGCCTGAGCATTCGCCGTTCGACGGCATTGTTGTCGCAGCGGCTGCGACGCATGTACCGCAGGCATTGCTCGATCAATTGGCGGTGGGTGGTAAAATCATCATCCCTTTGACCCACCAGGGCAAACAGTCCTTGCATGTCATCGAACGCACAGCGCAGAGCTATGTCGACCGCAAAGTCGAAGACGCTCTTTTTGTCCCTTTGCTGCCCGGTCTCGGCTGACCGCGCAGTGACTACGATTTCCGCGGCTGGCGCGCGGTGGGCCGTTCCCATGGTGATGGTTGCTGCGGTTTCGCTGGTGGCCGGTTGTGCGACACCGCGTCCGGCCCCCGTTGTCGACCGTCTGCCTCAAACCAGCTCGACAAAACCGCAGGCCAAGCCTGCCCCAATCGCTAGAACGGCGCAGCCGGTCGACCAGCCGCGCCCGGAAACATATACCGTCAAGGCGGGCGACACGCTGTATTCGATTGCCCTGGAATTCGGTCTTGATTACCGTGAATTAGCGGGATGGAACAATATTGATCCATCGCGAATCCGTGTTGGACAGCAGCTTCGCCTGTCACCGCCTCGGGGTGCAGTGGCCACGCCGTTACGCGGGCCCGGTGGCACGGTTGAAACGCAGCCGCTTGATGGCGCTCGTGCAACTACCGGCGGCGCACGCGCAGAACCTCGTGGTGTGCGTGTGCCGTATTCGGACCAGGCCTATGCACAGATGTCCGGTGTCAAACCTGAGCCCGCCGTGGCGCCCAAGCCAGAACCCCAGTCACAGCCCGAGAGCAAACCACCGCTAGCCGTTGGTGACGATGTCGACTGGATATGGCCGGTCAGCGGCAAGGTCGTCACACCGTTCAATGAAACTTCAAGCAAAGGCATCGGCATCGCAGGCAAGTTGGGACAGCCGGTGGTTGCTGCAGGACCTGGTCGTGTCATTTTCAGCGGTACCGGTATCCGCGGTCTGGGGAAACTGATTGTCATCAAGCACAACGAGAAATTCCTCAGCGTGTATGCGCACAACCGGGAACTGCTGGTGAAAGAGGGGCAGACGGTGACGCGTGGACAACGTATTGCTGAGATGGGTGATACGGATACCGACCAGGTCAAACTGCATTTTGAAATCCGCCGCCTCGGCAAACCCATCGACCCGGCGACTTTGCTACCGCCGGCGTAACCCCACAAGTATTTGTTTTAATTGATTATTTTATGCGGCGAAACGGCTGACGCTGCGTTCGAACTCACGCAGGTCCTCTGCTGTGGTCTCAGTGCCGTACCGCAGCGCCACGTATCGGCGGGTGATCGTTTCTATGGCGGGTGCCGCCTCGGGTTTCCACTGTGCGGCACGCCGGGCATAAACCAATGGTCCTTCAGCCGGATGGCGGGGCAAGCCGCGGCGCGCCAGTTTGCGGCAGAAGCGCTCATAGGCTGTACGCACGGCATCGTTGCGGTCCAGGCGCAGATCGCGGAAAGCGAACAGTGCGCCGGCAAGAACGGCCAGTCCGGCAAATACAAATAGCAAGACAGCGAGTTTTTGCCATGTGGCGTCACTGAAACCGATATTGGCAAGGAACTGGCGCTGGCGTTCAGGGTTATAACCCAGCACCCATTGATTCCAGGTATAGGTCACGGAATCCCAGGTCAGGCGCATGCGCTGCAGCAGTTCGAAATCACCGCGTACAAACATCGGTAATGCATCGCTTCGCGGCAGAGCCGAGGCAATGCCGCGCTCAACGCGCGCCGGCGAAACCGCAGCCGTCGGGTCAACGCGGATCCAGCCCGTTCCTCCAATCCAGACTTCAGTCCAGGCGTGGGCATCGGCCTGACGGATCAGGATGTAGTCGCTTACGGGATTGATTTGTCCGCCTTGATAACCGGTGACCACACGGGCAGGAATGCCGGCAGCGCGCATCAGTACGGTAAAAGCAGAGGCATAGTGTTCGCAGAAGCCGCGACGGGTATCGAACAGGAATTCATCAACGGCATGTTCGCCAAGCAACGGCGGCGACAGTGTGTAAACGAAATTTTGATTGCGAAACTCGGCAAGAACCGCGTCGACAAGCTGGCGGTCATCACGGAATCTTTGTCGGAGCTGCGCGGCATGTTTCAGTGTGCGCGGGTTGAAGCCATCCGGCAGTTGCAATGCCCTGTTCAACACGTTTTCATTGTCGTCGGCGCCATAAGTAGCCTGCAACTGAGAACTCATTTCGTAACGCATACGGCTGCGCACTGGTGTCGTGCTCAGCAGTTGCATATCACGTGTGGCCACAGCACGCGGTGGTCGCTGCATCGGCATTTCCA
>JBIIZE010000285.1:0-3622 GCA_044346435.1 Burkholderiales bacterium | reverse complement strand
CAAGGCCTTGCCCAGCAGAGGTCCCAACCCGTCATTAAACGCGTCATGGGCACCACTCCCCCGGTCATCAACGCCGAACCAGCGATCAAAAGCGAAATTCGAATACTGCAACACGCGGTGCACGTCAAAAAATGCAATTACCGAGGGAACATTGTCTGCGATTGCGCGCAACCGGGCTTCGTTATCCCGAAGCAGTCTCTCCATTTTCAGTTGATCGGTCATGTCGCGGATCAACACCAGCCTCACCTTGCGCCCGGCCATTGTTGTCGGATATGAATAAATTTCAACATCAATCAACCGGCCGTCACGGCGTGCATGCTGTTTTTGCAAGCGCTCGACAGCCCCCATCGGCCTTGAAAAGGGCACCGTGCGATACCGCTCACGGCCTTCCGGTGTCTGGATATCGATAAGGGATATGGCCAGCATCTCGTCGCGGGTATAGCCATACATCTCATGACAGGCTTTGTTGACATCAATGAACTGCAGCGACTCCTCATCCCGCAAATACATGGGCAGCGGCGCAAGTGCGAAAATCTGCCTGTAGCGCGACTCGCTTTCGATCATTCGCGCTTCGCTCTCCACCTGGTCTGTAATGTCCTGAATGACTGACAGCAGATAGGATAATCGCCCGTCTTGCTGCTCTTCCTCAAGACGGGATACCGACAGATTGACCCAGATTATCCTGCCGTCTTTCCTGCGGTATCGCTTGCGCCGGGAGTAATGACTCAACTCACCGGCCATCAGCTTCTGATTGATGTGGAGCGTTGACTCAAGATCTTCCGCGGCAGTCAGTGCCGTGGTAGTCATCGCCAACAGCTCGCTTTCGGTATAGCCGAGGATCTCGCACAATTTCCGGTTTACACGCAAAAAACGCGGATTTCCGGTCAACTCGCGAATGGCAATTCCGACCGAAGCCTGCTCGAACATCGCACGGAAACGCGCCTCACTGTTTTCCAGGGCCTGCTGTGCACGCAGGCGATCGGTGACATCATTGGCAACTATCAACCTCGCCTGCTGTCCGCCAAACTGGAACGGCTGGGCGGTGATTTCCGCAATAATTTGCTCACCGAATTTGGTGACATGCTGCCGGATAAACTGCATGGGCAATGCCGGGTCTCGCGTCAGCAGTTGCTGAGCCACCACCTCACGTTGCTCCTCGGCCTGCAATTCGATCGCGGTCATCTCCTGAAATTCGGCACGACTGTAGCCATACTTTCGTACGGCCGCATCATTAACCGCGAGAAATCTGGGGTGATGGGAATCGGCAACCCACATCGGCAACGGCATTGCCGCAAAGATCTGCCGGTAACGCTCCTCGCTCTCCTCCAATGCAGCCAGCATGCGTACCCGGTCCGTGACGTCCTGCGCGGTTGCCAGTACGCCCGTAAATTCACCGGACTCATCATAAAGCGGCATGAAATTCCACTCACAAATGACCGGTGAGCCGTCTTTGCGCCGGTTCTCAACCGTCGCCGCCACATCGCGATCGCCGCAACTCAATCGCACACGCCGCCCGCGCACTGCCGGCAGGATATCCTCAGAAACAATCAAGTCCGCAATGTCCCGGCCTCGTAATTCATCAACTGAATAGCCGAATATCCGCTCTGCGGCAGGGTTGCAATATACAGAACGAAACTGCTTGTCCTGCAGAACGCAAGCCACAGGCATGTGCTCCAGCTGAAGTTCCTGAAGATCAAGAAGGTGGCGGCGCTGGCGTTCCAGATCACTGCTCGTTTGCTGAGCTTCCCGGCGGTCCATGAACTGCCCGACCTCCTGGCCGATAGCCTCCAGGGTGTCACGCAAAACCTGATCAGGCGCCTCTGTACGTTCACTAAAAAATTCCAGGGCATCGAATGTGCCGCCACTGCGCTTTACAGGAACGACTACAGCCCCCATCAGGCCGGCATCTTTAGCCAATGCACTGCGTTGCAGCTTCCCCTGGGTGTGATCCTGGATCCAGAAAATTTCCCCCTGCTCAATAGTGCGCGTTACCGGACCGCCTTTCAGCCGGATCGGTCTGGCCCCCAGGGTATGATCAACAAATGCCCGCGCATTCAATCCCGCCGCAAGCCAGCTGGCCCCGCAGTTAAGCGTCGCATTGGCTTGATCAATGTAACGATGCGCCCCCCAACTCCATTCCAGTGTCCTGCAAATCGTCTCAATGACAGCTTTCAGCGCCGGACGCATTTCTGTCGCCTTACTCAGAATTCGCGTGACATCATGCTGCATGCGCAGACGTTGCCTGAGCACCACCTCTGCCGTCACATCATTACCAACGCCGCGATAGCCTTCGAGAGTGCCGTCTTTGCCAAAGAATGGCTCTCCGCTGATACTGCCGTAAGCGACTATCCCCTGCGGACTGACGTAACGGAGAACAAGGTCCCGAAACGGCACTCGGCGGGAAATAACGGTTTTGTGGACTGACCAGTCAGCCCCAACGGGCGATACAAATGCGTTGTGCCAGCGCGGCTTTCCCAGAAACTCGCTGATTTCCCGGCCGGACAACCGGGCCAGTCCATCCGATACGTTGGTCAGCCGATATTCAGCATCCGCCCCCCAGTACCAGTCGGAGCCCAGGGCACTCAAAGCCCTGAACCGTGCTTCGCTTTCCCGAAGGGCGCGCTGCATCGAACGCTGCCTCAGAATGATTGCAAGTATTCCACCTGCGGCCGCCGACAGAGCAGCCGCCAGGAGAATAAAATCATTGGCGGCAAACATGGCAACGATTACGCCCAGACCTCCTGCCACGAGAAGCAGCGCAGGCGCGAGCGGGAGACCCGAACCTCGCGTGTTCCCCCTTTCGCCCAGCGGCGTATTCTCAGGTTCCTGGCTCAAGTCGGATTTCCTGACCCGGAATGCCGGGCCTTGAATGAATGTTCATCTTATAATCCACCATCCCTGTTGTCTAATCCATATCATCAGCAAGGTCACCGCCTTCATGCACGCCCAAATCAATGTCATCGCTGATCAAATCAACGGCATCATTCTTGGAAAAAACCAGCAGATACGCCTGGCCATCGCCTGCCTGCTGGCGCGCGGCCATCTTCTGATTGAAGACGTGCCCGGGGTAGGCAAAACCACACTTGCACACGCCATTGCGACCTGCCTTGGACTGAAATTCCAGCGCATCCAGTTCACCAGCGATCTGCTTCCTGCCGACATCCTCGGTGTGTCGGTCTACAACCGCGACAGCGGACGATTCGAATTCCATCCCGGCCCCGTGTTCACCAACGTTGTGCTTGCGGATGAAGTCAATCGTGCAACGCCGCGCGCGCAGAGCGCACTGCTGGAAGCCATGGAAGAAAACCAGGTGACCACCGAAGGCGAGACCCGCCCTCTGTCGCAACCGTTTTTTGTCATTGCCACCCAGAATCCTTCGCACCAGATCGGCACCTTTCCGCTGCCTGAATCACAGCTCGATCGCTTTCTGATGCGCCTGGAACTCGGTTATCCCGATGCGCAGGCGGAACGCGCGCTGCTCAACGGCAGTGACCGTCGCGCACTGCTCGCCGGACTGAAACCGCATATCGGCCCCGATGATCTCGCGCTGATGCAGCGTGAAGTTCAGGAAGTGCATGCCTCTCCCGCACTTCTGGATTATCTGCAGGCCCTGCTCAATCAC
>JBIIZE010000284.1:0-3625 GCA_044346435.1 Burkholderiales bacterium | reverse complement strand
AGCCGGTGTCGGACGGGAAATGCTGGATGCCGGACGTGCGCTTGGACTGGATGCCTGGCAGCGTTTGCGCTTGATTGAAATGCCTTTGGCCTTGCCCGGGTTGCTGGCCGGCATCAAAACGGCTGCCGTCATCAATGTGGGAACGGCGACCATTGCCGCATTTATCGGTGCCGGGGGATACGGCGAACGCATTGTCGCGGGGCTTGCCGTCAACGACCGGGATTTGATGCTGGCCGGGGCAATACCCGCGGCTGTGCTGGCCTTGCTGTTTGAGTTGCTGTTTCGAGGCCTGGATTGGCAGCTCTGGGGCCGGCGGGATGATTCTGGCGCCTCAAGCTGAATGTCACATCATGAGAAATGGGTATTGTCTGAACTTAATCAACAGTTTCCTGTCAGTGCATTAGCGCTATTGCGGTGCATTTCTTCCGGTAGCCAGTGCAGTTATACTTCTGCGCCGGTGAGGGCACATTGCCAGCCGGGAGGCAGAACAGCCGCAGCGTCAGGGACCGGATAATAATGAGCGATCGCGAAGTCGATCAGCAGCTTGTAGAGCGGGTGCAGCGTGGTGACAAGCATGCATTTGACCTGCTGGTCAGTAAATACCAGCGCAAGCTGGGGCGGTTGCTATCGCGCTTTATTCGGGACCCGAGTGAAGTCGAGGATGTGACGCAGGAAGCCTTTATCAAGGCATACCGTGCGCTTCCCGGCTTTCGCGGCGAGAGTGCTTTTTACACTTGGCTGTACCGGATCGGCATCAATACGGCCAAGAACCATCTGGTGGCCATGGGTCGACGGGCCCCGACCAGCACGGAAATGGATGCAGAAGAGGCGGAATCGACCGAGGCTGGAGAGCAGTTGCGGGATCTGAATACCCCGGAAAACCAGCTGATGAGCAAACAAGTCGGGGAAACAGTGAACCAAACCCTGCTTGAATTGCCAGAGGAACTGAGGACGGCCATTACGCTTCGTGAAGTTGAAGGGCTGAGTTACGAGGAAATTGCTGAAATCATGCAATGTCCGGTGGGTACGGTACGGTCAAGAATTTTCCGGGCTCGCGAAGCCGTCGCGGGCAAGTTACGACCCTTGCTGGGCACCAGCAAGGACAGGAGATGGTGAGATGGAACAGATTTCCGCATTGATGGACAACGAACTTTCGTCGCAGGATTTCAGCCAGGCCTTGCGCCGGCTTGATGACACGCCTGAGGCCAGGGAGAGCTGGGAAACCTACCATCTGATCGGTGACGCGATGCGCGGTCAGGCTGTCAGCATCAACGTTTCCTCGCGTGTTTCCGCTGCATTGCAAAATGAGCCTACTGTGCTTGCCCCGCGGCGGGTCGAGAAGCCTGGCAAAGCCTTTACCTACGCACTTTCAGCGGCAGCCTCGTTATCGGCAATTGCTGTCGTCGGCTGGATGGCTTTCTCGACCAGCACCGCGATCAACCCGCAAGTCGAACTGGCCAAAGCCCCTCCCGCATCCGCGATCCAGTCTGCTGAGCCGCAGCTTGTCAGCTCACCCAGCGGCGACCAGATGAATGAATACCTCCTTGCACACCAGGGGGTTTCTCCCAGCAGCGGGCTCCAGGGTGTCGCGCCCTATATCCGTACCATTTCAGCAACGACACAGGCTGGCCGGTAACTTCCGATGAAATTCAGTTGGATTCTGTTTTGCGGTTTGCTGCCAGCAGTCGCAATAGCATCGGAAAGCAATCGTGACGGCATCGCCATGCTTGAGAAAATGGCCTCGGCGAGCCAGACGACCAATTACTCAGGCACTTTCGTTTTTAATCATGGCGGCCAGTCCGAGACTTCGCGTATAGCCCATTTCGTCAATCCGGCGGGCGGGGTTCTTGAGCGGCTGGAAACCCTGGATGGTCCTGCGCGCGAAGTCATCCGTACCAATGATCAGGTAACCTGCTATCTGCCAGGCACCAAAACCGTTCTGATTGATCCCCGTGGTTCCCGCCAATTCCCGGTCCGCCTCGAGCAGATCCAGGATCTGGCCCAACATTACCGCATCGTCAAAGAGGCGACCGACCGTGTTGCCGGGTTCGAATGCCAGTGGGTTGCCCTGTTGCCCAAAGACAAGCTTCGCTATGCACGGCGGTTTTGCGCTGATGTGAAAACGGGCTTGCCGTTGCGCGCCCGAACTTTCAACGAAAAAAATGAAACGCTTGAAGCCTTTTCGTTCTCGACGCTGGAGATCGGGGGCGGTTTCAAGCGTGATCTGGTGCGCTCGAAATATGCCGCGATCAGCAGCAAGCAGGGCTGGCGGGTGGACAGAACGGCAATGACCGCAGCCGACAGCGGAGATTCCGGCTGGGTTGTTCAGAATCAGCCGGCAGGATTTACCAAGTTGATGGAGTTGCGTCGCTCGATGCCGGGCAAAAGCGGCACCATGTCGCACCTCGTTTATTCCGATGGCCTTGCAGCAATTTCCGTGTTCATTGAGCCGGGCGTGAAGGCGGACAAAAAACCTTCGCTCCGCCATCAGGGTGCGGTTTCAATCTATACCCGTCCGGTCGGTGGTCACACCATTACGGTGCTTGGCGAAACCCCGGCTGAAACGGTCATGCAGCTTGCCCGATCCCTGGAACCCAAGTCGACACCGGCGGCGACTGCAGCCACCACTTCCCCGCGTTGATCGATTAAAGTTTCATCCTCGATTTCCATCTCTTTACCGGAAAAAACCACCATGCTCAGAACCTTGATGCTGGCGCTGTTCCTGCTGATACCGTTGCAGGTCAAGGCGCAGTTACCTGATTTCACCGATCTGGTTGAAAAGCAGGGCGGCGCTGTAGTCAACATCAGCACGACTCAGGCAGCCCGCAATACGCTGTCCCAGCAGTTGCCGCAGCTCGATGAAAATGATCCGTTTTTCGAGTTTTTCCGGCGCTTCGCCCCCAATCAGGGGCAACGCGAATTTCAGCCGCAATCGTTGGGGTCCGGTTTCATCATCTCCGCGGATGGCTACATTCTGACCAATGCCCACGTCATTGATGCGGCTGAGGAAGTTACGGTAAAGCTCACGGATAAGCGCGAATTCAAGGCCAAGGTGATTGGCGCAGACAAGCGCACGGATGTGGCTTTGATCAAAATTGATGCTACAGGCCTGCCGACGGTACGTTTTGGCGACCCCGCAAAATTGAAGGTCGGTGAGTGGGTTGTCGCCATCGGATCACCGTTTGGATTTGATAACACAGTGACCGCCGGTATTGTCAGTGCAAAAGGCCGGTCGCTGCCGCAAGAGAACTTCGTGCCCTTCATTCAGACGGACGTGGCGGTCAATCCGGGCAATTCCGGCGGGCCTCTGTTCAATCTGCGTGGTGAAGTGGTCGGTATTAACTCCCAGATCTACAGCCGCACCGGCGGTTTCATGGGATTGTCTTTTGCGATCCCGATCGACGTCGCCAATGATATTGGTCAACAGTTGCGTACGACGGGCAAGGTGACCCGCGGCAGAATCGGTGTCGTCATTCAGCAGGTTACCAAGGAGTTGGCTGATGGATTCGGTCTGCCTAAACCCCAGGGCGCTTTGGTCAACTCTGTGGAAAAGGGCGGTCCAGCTGACAAGGCCGGGATCGAGGCCGGTGACGTCATTCTCCGTTTCGACGGCAAGCCGGTGAAT
>JBIIZE010000282.1:0-3649 GCA_044346435.1 Burkholderiales bacterium | reverse complement strand
CCGGGGGACATCCGCCTCCATGCGTTGCCGACTGAAGCGCATCAGACTTTGCAACTGATCCGTCGCGGCGGTCCTTTTCCTTACGATCGCGACGGCATTACTTTTGGCAATTATGAAAGGCTGTTGCCGGCGGCGCCGCGCGGCCATTACCGCGAATACACGGTGAAGACCCCCGGCATCAATCATCGCGGCGCACGCCGTATCGTTGTGGGTTGCGAACGTCAGACGCCGCAGGCCAGAACGGCCGGCCCGCTGTCGCTGCCGCAATGCCGCGATGGCGGCAGTTTTTATTACACCGCCGATCATTACCGTTCGTTCCGGCGCATCATCGAATGAGACCGATCCTTCCCCCGACAGAATATAACGGCCTGTATCAGGCCCCTTCTGATGTCGCACCGCTGCGCCGCGCCGTGCGCGAGGCAGGGCTGACCTGGCATGTCGTCGATCTTCAGCGTGCGCGTGGCAAGCGCGCACTGTTCACGGCATTTGCACGTGAATTCGCATTTCCGGATACCTTTGGCAGCAACTGGGATGCGCTAGCCGACTGCTTGCAGGATCTTTCGTGGCGAAGCGAGCCCGGGCGAATCATCCTGTTGCGTGGCATCGCGGCTTTTGCATCAGCGGCACCGGATGATCAGGACACGCTGCGCGAGATACTGGCAGCAACGGCTTTGTACTGGAGCGGGCGCAAACGGTTGTTTGTCGTTCTCTCAACCGACGCCATGGGCTGGCCGGCATGGCTGGAGTCATGAACTACAAACAACCTTTCTCGGTCCTGGTGCTGGTGCATACCAGTGACTTGCAGGTGCTGTTGCTTGAACGCGCGGATCGGCCCGGATTCTGGCAATCGGTGACCGGCAGCCAGGATCCCGGCGAAGCATTCGCTGAGACGGCTCGGCGTGAATTGGCGGAGGAGACCGGCATCAGGGTTGGGCCCGATGTTCTGGTCGACTGGAAGTTGCAGAATCAGTACGAAATTTACCCGCACTGGCGCCATCGTTATTCCCCGGGTGTTACCCACAATACGGAACACGTGTTCGGATTGACCCTGCCTGCCGTTCAGGATGTGGTGCTTGCTCCGCGTGAACATCTGGCCTGGCAGTGGCTGCCGTGGCAGGAAGCGGCGGATCGCGTGTTTTCGTGGAGCAATGCCGAAGCGATACGCCAGTTGCCGCAGCGTGTTGCAGTGCGTGATGAATAAACCGGGTTTTGCAGGGGAATTCGAGACTGGTTTTTCTGTCAAAATACGGTAATAGTTGGAGTTTTCCCCGCAGCATGATGATCTGGAAAAGGGCCGGATGATGGAAGCGCAAACGATTACGTTCGAAGGTTTCAAACCGCTGGATGATGCCGCCTGCGAAGAGCGCATTGTTGCCGCGCGCCGCAAGCTGGGTGATCGTGCCGTATTGCTCGGCCATCATTACCAGCGCGCCGACGTTTACAAACACGCCGAACTGACAGGTGATTCGCTGCAACTCGCGAAGCTGGCAGCGAAGACCGAGGCCGAATACATCGTATTCTGCGGCGTGCATTTCATGGCCGAAGTCGCCGACATTCTGTCGCGGCCGACCCAGAAAGTGATCCTGCCCGACCTCAATGCCGGTTGCTCGATGGCGGACATGGCCAGCCTGAGCAAGGTCGAGCGCGCCTGGCGTGAACTGTCGGAAGTGTTGAACCCTGACGAAACCATCACGCCGATCACCTATATCAACTCCGCAGCCGACCTGAAGGCCTTCTGCGGTGAACACGGCGGCATCGTCTGCACTTCGTCGAATGCCCGGCAGATCCTGAGCTGGGCCTTCGGCCGCCGCGAAAAGGTCCTGTTTTTCCCTGACCAGCACCTGGGGCGCTGGACCGGTTACCTGATGGATATTCCGCTGTCGGAAATGCTGGTCTGGGATCCTGATCTGCCGATGGGTGGTCTGACTCCGCAGCAGATCAAGATGGCCAAGGTGCTGCTGTGGAAAGGGCACTGCTCGGTACACCAGATGTTCCAGGCACAGCACATCCTGCGCTGGCGCCAACAGCATCCGAGCGGCATGGTGATCAGCCATCCCGAGTGCAATTTTGAAGTCTGCAAGCTGTCGGACTATGTCGGCTCGACGGATTACATCCTCAAGACCATTGCCGCGAGCGCACCGGGTTCACGCTGGCTGGTCGGCACCGAACTGAATCTGGTGAACCGCATGGCTGCCGAATTCAGCTCCCAGGGTAAATCGGTGCAGTTCATGGCGCCGACGGTGTGCATGTGTTCGACGATGCAGCGCATTGATCCGCAGCACCTCGCCTGGTCGCTGGAGAATCTGGTTGCCGGCAAAGTCGTGAACCAGATCAAAGTACCCGCCTACGAGGCCGAACTGGCGCGTATTGCGCTGGATCGCATGCTTGCCATTTCCTGAGTCTGGCATGACCGTCGCGCCGCTGCAGCTGAGCGTCGCGACCTATAACATTCACAAGGGTTTTCCGGCCACGCCGTTGTTCGCGCGGCGGCCGGCTTTGCATGCGCTGCGCGAACAGCTCCAGGAACTCAACACCGATATTGTGTTCCTGCAGGAGGTTGTCGGCGCCCATACCGGGCATGCCGCCCGTCATGCTGACTGGCCCGCACAATCACAGTACGAATATCTGGCGGACCGGTTGTGGCAGAGCCATGCCTATGGCAAAAATGCCGTCTACGACGCGGGTCATCACGGCAATGCGCTGCTGTCGCGTTATCCGATCACCCGTTGGGATAACGAAGATGTCTCGACACACCGTTTTGAGCGCAGAGGACTGTTGCACTGCGAAATCGATATCCCGGGATGGACGCAGAAGCTGCACTGCGTCTGCGTCCATCTGGCGCTGACGGCGCGCGGCCGCGGTCGCCAGCTGGAACTGCTGCGCCAGCGTATTGAGCGATTGGTGCCGGCGGATGCGCCACTGATTGTTGCCGGTGATTTCAACGACTGGTACTGGCGTCATCGGGCAACCCACGAATTGGCGCACCCGCTGAACATGCACGAAGTGTTTGAGTTGTCGGGCGGTTCACCGGCGCGCAGTTTCCCCGCCATGTTGCCGCTGCTGCGGCTGGACCGGATTTATGTGCGCGGTTTCAGCGTGCGAGAAGCCCGGGTACATCATGGCCGGCAGTGGGGACGTGTTTCCGATCACGCCCCGCTGACGGCAAAGCTGGAACGGCTGCCGGACTGATCAGTAGCGGTAGTCGTATCCGGGCGGCGCTGCATAACGCCCCGGACCCGGATGGCGCGGCGCGGGGGCAGGAACCGAATAGACCGGCGCCACTGCGATATTGTCACTGCCGATCACGCCGACACCGACACGGACCGTAGGGCCGGGATCGTAGGGTAGTGTCGTGCTGACATCGCGGCCGTTGTAGTGATACACCACGGTGTATCCGCGTGTGGTTTCGCGAACGGTTTCCACCGTGCGGCAACGCTGGACGGGCGCCTCCGCCATGACGCGGTTGTCGACGCGATCACCAGCGACGGCGCCGACAATGGCACCGGCAGCAGCGGCGGCCGTGCGGCCGTTGCCCTGACCCACCTGTGCGCCGAGCAGACCGCCGGCGGCGCCGCCGACCACCGAACCGGCCATCGAACGGTCACTGTCGGGATTCGACACGCGGTCGCCGACGATGGCACCTGCGATC